>DATNET010000099.1:0-2741 GCA_035606745.1 Tepidiformaceae bacterium | reverse complement strand
ACTCCAGGGTATATTCCCGGCGCGTTGCCTTCGGGGACGTGGAGCATCGTTCTGGGCCTCTACGAGGTCCCGGAGCCTGGCATTCGTTACTGGGTCACGGTCGACCTGGAGTCGTCCACGAGCGAATTGAAGCCGCACACCCGTGCCGGCGCGCAACCTCCACAGTCGCACGCCGCCGGACCCGTTTCGGCACGCTGGTTCAGAGGCGACCTGCATTCACACTCGGTGCATTCCGACGGCTCGAACACCATTCCAGAGATCGCCCGCTTCGCGAAGTTGCGAAAACTGGACTTCCTCGCGATCACGGACCACAACACTACGTCGCACCACGCCGAAATCGACGCCATGCGACGGCCACCGGTGCTCCTCATCCCCGGCGAGGAAGTGACCACGTACAGCGGCCATGCCAACGTCTGGGGGCTGCGCGAATGGACAGAATTTCGCGTCACAAGCGACGCTGAGATGCACCGGGTGTGGAAGTGGGTCGCGGAGCGCCAGCGGCCGTTCTCAATCAACCATCCAAAGACGCACGGGCCTGCCTGGGAGCTTGCCGACCCGGGCTTCGCCATCCGCGAGGTGTGGCAGGCGCCGTGGCGGTGGTACAACTGGCAATCCGTGAACGCCTGGGACGAGCTCCTCGCTGCAGGCCGCAGAATTATCCCGGTCGGCGGCAGCGATGCGCATAGCGTTCCGCCAGCCGAACCAAAGCAGCCCCACCATCTTGGCGACCCGACGACCTGGCTTCGCTGCGAGGGTGGTCTGACCGAGCAAAGCGTGCTCGACGCGATTACCGCGGGCCGAACTACCATTTCGGAATCGCCTACAGGCCCCTTCGTGACGTTGGAAGGCCCCGATCTTGAGGGCCGCGTTGAGGCGGTTTATCGCCGTGCCGAGGGTTGTGACCTCGTGCTTATTGCCGACGGTGAACTCCGGCATCGGATTGCCGTTGCCACTTCGTCGGGTTCTTTCGCTGTGCCGCCAGAAGTGCGTTACGAACGCTATCTCCGCGCGGAGCTGCGTGTAGAAGCGCCGAAGAACCGCGAGGACGTGCGTGCGCTCAGTGCCCCGATCTACGCGCCGAGTTAGGCGCTGGAGGCATCCGCCACGTCAAGTCGAATTTGCCCGAGCCTGGGAGTTGTTTTAGCGACGCCGCGGATAGGCCCGAGGCCATGTCTACGCTCGGGTCGAGATTTTGACGATTCGACTCCGCGCACGTGACGGCGAGCCCGTTCAAGGCACGTACCGTTCGGCTATCAGGACCACGCGGCTCGTGTACTCGCCCGCGCCACTGCCGTTGGCGAAGGGCACGAAATCCCCGCCGCAACTGATCAAGGTGATGCGCTCGGTGTGGCCATCGAGCGGCGGATAGACGACCGCGTCCATACCGCCGTTATCTAGATCGCTTAGCGGGATGGTTGAGACCGAAATGACCGTATAGGCGTACGTCTCGCCGTCAGCCATCTGCACATAGAGCGCATCCTGTGGCTGCGCATTCAGCAGGTGCGCGAACGGCCCATTGCCGTAGCCAAAGTAATTGATGTGCGCGGCGAAAACGCTGTTATTCGCCGCATATCCGGGATGCCCGAACCGCGCATACCAGGCGATGCGGCCGGGCGACGTGGGGTCCTGGAATGTCTCGTGCCCGCCCTCGTATGTGGTGTCGCGGATTTCGACCGGAGCACTTGCCCCGAGCCCGGCGGAAGCCAGGTAGAGCGATTCCACGGGGCCCGAATACGGCAGCGGGGTGGGCGTCGGGCTTGGAGTTGGCGTGGGTGTGGGTGTGTTCGCAGCGCGCACCACTTCGGGCGCCACCGAGCGCCGAGTGAGGACCGGCCCCGAACTGCTCGCGGCAAACGCAATCGCACCCGCGAAGATGCCGAGCAGTCCGGCGGCCGCCAGCAGCAGCGAAAATCGTCCCCTCATAACCCCTCCAACTCCAATTCCCTACGAACGTGCCGCTACGCCGAGCCAGAAGTCGCCTAGCGTCGCCGCGAGCCGGGAAGGCGCAAGCAGCGGGATGTTGTGCCCGACCCCATCCAACTCCTCGAACCGCACGCTCGGGTTCGTCGTACGCATGCGTTGCGCGATTTGGGGTCTCAGTTCGTTGCTGGTGCCTCCCCGGATGAGCATCGCCGGGACTCGGATTGCGCGCCATTCGGCCCAGTAGTCTCGCGCCCGCTGCAACGCCACCGATTGTTTGAGCGCGTCGAAATTGGCCCACCATTCGTACGACCCATCGTCGCGTTCGCGCAGGCGGGCCATGAAGACTTCGGCGGGCTGAGTTGAGGTGTTCGATGTTGCAGGAGAAAATCCAGGCGGCTCCGGGGCGGACGAGACTGTGCGGTGCCGGTGAAACGCCGCAGCGGCATCGCGGTCGGCGAAGTTCGCCGGCATCCTGTCGAACGCCGCCACCGTGTTCGTGGCGTTCTCTTTCCAGATTTCCGGTCCGATGTCGACGATTGATACCGACCGCAGCAAATCGGGATGGCGGGCGGCGAGCACGATCGCGACGCGCGCCCCCATCGAATGGCCGACGAGATGCACGGGGCCTGCTTTCAGCAGGCGGATGAACACGGCCGCATCTTCCACATAGTGCCCGATGCCGTAACCGCTCGACGGTTTCGGGCTCTGTCCATGTCCCCGTTGATCGAGAGCGACGGACCGCGGCCGTCCATCGCCAAGCGCTTCAACCGTTGGGCCCCAAACCTCTGCAACGCCGCTCAGGCCGTGGAGGAAGATCA
>DATNET010000097.1:0-13757 GCA_035606745.1 Tepidiformaceae bacterium | reverse complement strand
TTGCGCATGCTGCCCGACTACGGGCCTCGGAATTTTCGCTTCATCTACTGACGACGCCTCAGCCCGACCTCGCCGCGTGCATCAGCCGCGTCGCTAGTGCGGCACGGCCCACCGGATCGGCCAGACGTTCGAGTTCAGGGACGATCGCTGGGAAGAACCCAGCCACCCGTTCGTTGCCCTCGAGGAAGTACGCCGACCACACCCACACGCCGTTGACCCGGCTTTGCCACCAGAGTTCGACACCAAGCCGGCACTCCTCGGCAGTCAGCCGGACGTGTCTGCCATACCCCCGAAGGTAGTCCCCGAGCTGTGGCGTGTGGAGCAGTCCCGAAAAGCTCAGCGCCCGGACCACCTCCCACACACGCGCCGTCACCTGGTAGAGCTCCCAATCGACCACGGCGTTCGCAGCGCCATCCCGCGCTAGCAGCACCTGCTGGTCGTGATAGTCACCATGCGTCAGTTGACACGGCAGTCCGGCGAAGTACGCGGGCGATTCGAGGTGCGTCGCCCCGAGTAGTTCGCGCTGGAACGCGATGGCCGCCTGCACCGCTGGCTCCATATGCCGCTCCACCGCAAGGCCCGCTACGCGGGCGAGCACCTCCAACGATCGGTCCTTATCCCACCGCATGCTGAACCGGGCGCCCGCCGAGCCAGGATGCAACGCAAAGGCAGCGTGAATGCGGCCGTGCATGTCACCGAGCACGCTCGCCTCGGCCGCCGTGATCTGCCCACGGCTTGCCGTACGTCCCTCAATCCATGGAAACACGGACCAAACACCCGCGGGCGTGGCGAACCACGTCACTCCACTGCTCGTCATCAGCGGCCTCGCCACAGGAATGCCATGAGTTGCGGCAAACTCGATGACCGCGTGCTCGCCGCCAACCCGGGCGACGTCAAGCTCCCGGCGGTGACGCCGGACGAACACCGTCCCCCCATTCGTCTCGACCCGATAGTTGTAGTTGAGGGTGCCGCCGGCCACCCGTTCGGGAAGCCCTCGGCGCTCGAGGGCGTACGCCGCCAATACCTCGTCAACGCTATCGAGCTCGCCCCTGTCCAACGTCAGCCCTGCAATTTCAACGTTTCCTGCAGCAGCTCCAGCGCGCGCTGCGCGATTTGCCGCATCACCTGCGGGCGGCTGCCCGGGAACACGTGCTCTTCGGCCCGCGCGCCACCCGGCCCCACCACAGCGATAGCAACGCTACCGACCGGTTTCGGCGACCGGCGGCTGCCCTGCGGGCCGGCAATTCCGCTTTCGGCCACGCCCCAGGCAGCTCCGGTTGCACGCCGCATGGCCTCGGCTGTCGCCGTGACCCACGGCGCGCTGACCGCGCCATGCTCGCGCGCTATCTCACGATCGATGCCCAGTACTTCCCACTTGGTCGGGCTGGAGTACGGCACCAGCCCCGATTCGAACCACCGCGACGCTCCGCCAATGCTCAGCATCCGTGCGCTGATCAATCCCCCGGCCGTGGTCTCCGAGACAGCCACCTTTTCGCCCCGCACCACGAGCAACTCACCAATTGCGAACGCCAGTTCGTCGTGTTCGAGCGGGAAGCCTTCCATATCTGCCATCGCGTCGCTCCTGAAGTTAGTGCGGGCAGCCTAGCATGTGGCACTATTGCCCGCCCGGTAGAGAAGGCGCTTGAGCGCGGCCCGCGTCTGATAAGCTCCAAGCGTGGCTGATACGCTAGGGTTCCAGGAAGCGGAGCGGCTCTTGCGCGATGCGGAGTTCGCGGACTGCAAACAGCTCTGGTATTCGTCGAACTACGTCTACCTGGCCCAACTGACGGATCCCGGTGGCCAAACCTTCGCCGCGGTCTACAAACCACTTCGCGGCGAAAGTCCGCTCTGGGACTTCCCCGAAGGCCACCTCTACCGGCACGAGGCAGCCGCCTATGAGCTGGCCCAGCTGCTGAACTGGCGCTGCATTCCGCCCACGATCGTGCGGGATGGCCCCCACGGCATTGGCTCCGTCCAGGTCTTCATCCGCCACGACCCCGAACAGCACTTCTTCGTCCAGCGCGAGGTCCAGGAACTGGTGCCCCAGCTTCAACGCATGAGCGTCTTCGATGTGCTTGCCAATAATGCCGACCGCAAGGGCGGCCACTGCCTGCTCGACGAAGCCAACCAGATCTGGGGCATCGACCACGGGCTCTGCTTCCATCCCCAATACAAGCTACGGAGCGTCATCTGGGATTGGGCCGGCGAACCGGTCCCGGACGAATGGCTTGCCGACGCCCAGCGAGCGGCCGAAGCAATCGTTTGCGGCGCCGAGGAAGCCAGCGCGCTCACATCACTCCTGGCCGAAGACGAGGTCGGTGCGCTCGTCCGCCGAGCCCAAAAACTGCTCGAAGAGCGCCGCTTTCCCATGCCCGGTCCGAATCGCCATTACCCCTGGCCACTCGTCTGAGCGCCGCCGCATCCGACTGAAGACCCTTAGTGTTGCGGCCGCCGGATGAGCGCACCCTCCGCGGTCACCTCTCGGGGCGAAAGCTGCTCGCCGCAGTGTGAGCAGGCCAGAACCGGCTCCGGCGCATTACCGCAGCTCTTGTGCGTCAGCGTCACGGGCGGCCCCTCTGGCCCAGTGGCCCAACGGTCGCCCCATCCCATAAGCGAGATGAGTATCGGGTAGAGGTCGACTCCCTTTTCCGTGAGACGATATTCGAACCGCTCGGGCCGTTCCTGGTAGAGCCGCCTCTCGAGGATGCCGTGGTCGACGAGCCCCTGCAGCCGCGACGCCAGCACGTTCCGCGCAATCCCTAGATGCGCCTGAAAATCGTCGAAGCGCCGTACGCCGTTGAACGCTTCGCGTACCACAAGCATCGTCCACCACTCGCCCACTACTTCGAGCGTCCGCGCTATCGAGCAATTCATGCCCGCGAAACTGGTGCGTCGCATACGAGAAGAATAGCAGGTTTCAACAGGAAACCCACCTCGTCACTTCACCCATACCGTCCATCCCGGATACCGAGCATGCGCGTTGCCATCATGCCGCAAGGAAATTCGAACGAGACGTTGCTCTCCGCTAGACTTTTCGCACAGCCCCCGCCGTCCCAGGACCGCGCACCAGATGGAGAATCGTTATGTCCTACGATACCCGCCAACACAGCCGCGTCATGGTCGATGGCCCCGGCCGCGCGCCCGCGCGCTCCTACCTGAAGTCCATCGGCCTCACCAGCGACGACCTCAAAAAGCCGCTCGTCATGGTCGCGCACTGCTGGATCGGCACGATGCCGTGCAATCTCAACCAGCGCATCCTCGCTCAGCACGTGATGGCCGGCATTCGCGCCGCGGGCGGCACGCCGATGGAAGTCAACACCATCTCCATCAGCGACGGCGAATCGATGGGCACCGAGGGCATGAAAGCCTCCCTCATCAGCCGCGAAGTCATCGCCGATTCCATCGAACTCTGCGGCGTCGGCTACTCGTTCGACGCCGCCGTCGTCATCGTCGGTTGCGATAAGACCATCCCCGGCGGCGCCATGGCGCTCGCCCGCCTCAATCTGCCCGGTGTACTGCTCTACAGCGGCTCCATCGCCCCGGGCAAACTGCGCGGCAAAGACCTCACCATCCAGGACGTCTTCGAAGGCGTCGGTGCGCAGGCCGCCGGCACCATCACCGAAGCGGAACTCGAAGAGATCGTCGATGCCGCCTGCCCCGGAGCCGGGGCCTGCGGTGCCCAGTACACGGCAAATACCATGGCTACCGTCATGGAATTCCTCGGCATCGCGCCGATGGGCAGCGGCACCGTCGGGGCAACCGACCCCCGTAAGGACAACGTCGGCTTCCGTACCGGCGAACTCGTCATGGACGTGCTCAAGCGCGGCCTCAAGCCATTGGACGTGATGACCCGCGCGGCGTTCGAAAACGGCATCCGCTGTGCCGCGTCCACCGGTGGCTCGACAAACGTCGTCCTCCACCTCCTCGCCCTCGCTCGGGAAGCCGGAGTGCCGCTCAACATCGATGACTTCGACACCATCAGCACCGACACGCCGCTCATCGGCGACCTTCGGCCGGGCGGCCGCTACGTCGCGCTGGATATGGACCGCGCGGGCGGCACGAAGCTGCTCGCGAAGCGGCTGCTGGAAGCGGGAAAGCTTCACGGAAGCGTCGCTACCGTGACCGGCCGCACGATCGCCGAAGAAGCTGCTACCGCGGAGGAGACACCCGGGCAGGACGTGATCCTGCCCGTCGATCGCGCCCTGAAGGCCACCGGCGGCCTCGTCATTCTCAAGGGGAACCTCGCACCCGATGGCTGCGTCATCAAAGTCGCCGGCCACGAACGCGTGCTCCAGAGCGGCCCAGCGCGCGTCTTCGAATGCGAAGAGGACGCGTTCGAAGCCGTCTCCCAACGCAAAATCGTCGCCGGCGATGTCGTCGTCATCCGCAACGAAGGCCCAAGAGGCGGTCCGGGCATGCGCGAAATGCTCGGCGTCACCGCGGCACTGTCAGGTGAAGGCCTCGGCGAATCCGTCGCCCTGCTTACCGATGGCCGTTTCAGCGGCGCCACGCACGGGCTCATGGCCGGGCACGTCGCCCCGGAGGCCGCCGTCGGTGGCCCCATCGCGCTCGTGCACGAAGGCGACACCATCACCGTCGACATCAACAACCGCAAGCTGCAACTCGAAGTCGATGAAGCGGAGCTGGCCCGCCGCCGCGCCGCCTGGAAGCCACTCCCGCCCCGCTACACCAAAGGTGTCTTCGCGAAGTACGCCAGAAGCGTTTCAAGCGCCGCCGAAGGCGCAGTGACAAATTGAAATGACTGTCGCATCCGAGCCCGCCCTCCCCGACAAGCCACAGAAGCTGCCGTTCAACCTCCAGGACGGCGAGTCGGTCATCCTCTTCACGCGTCGCCATTGGCTCTACCTGTGGCCGAAAATCGGCGCATACGTCCTCTCAGGGATACTGCCCGCGGGCGTCCTTGTCTGGCTCGCCACCGCGACCTCGGGCCTCGGCAGTACGTTCGGCAAGGTAGCACTCATCGCAGCGATCGTCTGGCTCCTCTTCTGGGCCGTGCGCAGCTACTTCACCTGGTACGCCTTCGAACACGATGTCTGGGTCGTGACCAACCAGCGCATCATCGATGGCGTCCGCCCGAACTGGTTCCACAACCGCCTCTCCTCCGCCGACCTCGTGGATGTCGAAGACATCGCCGTCAGCAAGTCCGGCATCCTCCAAACGATGTTCGATTTCGGTGAACTCCGTTGTCAGACCGCCGCCGAACGGCCCAACTTCATTCTTGGCGGCATCCCCCGGCCCGAAGCCGTGCTCGGCATCGTCGACAAAGCCCGCGATGCGGCCCGCCAGAAGTTCGGACGCGCGCCAATCTGAGCCCGCACCCCGTCTCATAGGTTCAGGCCGGCCACGAGCCATCGCCCGGGCATTGGCGCGACGCACCACGTTATGCGATTCTGGGACAGGGCCGGGGAGCCGCGTAGAGGACGGGGAATCCTTGCGCGCTGATAGTTCCGGATTGGCAGAGCACGACCAGCCCGCGCCGTATCGCGCATGAAAGGTTCCTGCACTTCGGGATGAAACTCGCCCAGCGCCTCGCTCTCGCCACCTGCATCCTTACGATTGTGCTCATCGGCATCGGCGCCTACGTCCGGGCCACTGGCTCCGGCCTCGGCTGCCCCGATTGGCCGACGTGCCACGGCGGCGCCATCCCGCCAAACTCCCGCCACTCGCTCATCGAATTCTCGCACCGCTTCACCGCCTCCGTCGTTGGTGTCATGGTCATCGTCGTCGCCGTCGCTGCCTGGAAGTTCTACCGCCACGTCCCATTCATCGTCTGGACGGCCGCCATCGTCGTCCCGATGGTCGGCGTGCAGGCGATCCTCGGCGCCATCACCGTCAAGACCGAGCTGCCGCCCGAAGTCGTCGCCACGCACCTCGTATTCGCCATGCTCGTCCTTTCCGCCGAACTCGCAGTCTTTCTCTCCATGTACCTTCACGACCCCGACAATGAGGGCCGCCTCGCAAGCATCACGGCCGCGCCGTCTCGCCTGCCCGGCAAGGTCGCCGTCGCCGGGATCGCCTGGCTTGCCGCCGTGATGTGGGTCGGCGCCTATGTTGCTGAAAGCGGTGCCTCCACCGCCTGCTCCGGATGGCCCACCTGCAACGGCTCGATCCTGCCCGCGAACGACAACCACGAAATCGTTCACATGCTCCACCGTTACCTCGCCGGCCTCTTCATCTTCCTTATCGTGCCGCTCGTCTGGGTAGCATGGAAACGCCGGCGCGACATCTTCTGGTGCGGCCCCGTCGCGATTGCCGTCGGCGTCCTCTACGTCGCCCAGGTCATGGTCGGCGCCTTCAACGTCTGGTACACGTTCCCCGATTGGCTCAGCGTGTCGCACACGGTGATTGCAGCCTGCGTCTGGTTCACGCTCTCCGCCGCTATCGTCCTCACCTTCTATGCCCCCGCTCGCGAAGCCGAGCCCCACGGCATCAAACAACGCGAAGTGACAGCGTGACCGCCGACGCGCTACCTCTGCCCCGGACCAACCTGCTCGACACCTTGCGAGGCTACGTAGCCCTGACCAAGCCCGGGATCATCGTGCTGCTCTTAATCACGACGGTCCCCGCTATGGTCGTCGCCGAGCGCGGCTGGCCCTCCAATTGGCTCATCCTCGCCACCCTCGTGGGCGGCACCCTCTCCGCCGCCGGCGCCAACACCATCAACTGCTGGTACGACCGCGACATCGACGCCGTCATGAAGCGTACCCAGGGCCGCCCGCTCGTCACCGGGATTATCCGCCCGGCCAACGCGCTCGCCTTCGGCATCGGGCTGGGCGTGTTCGCGTTTGCCTTCCTCTGGCTTACGACGACGCTCGCGGCCGCCTGCCTCTCCCTCGCCGCGCTCCTCTTTTACGTCTTCATCTACACCATGTGGCTCAAGCGCCGGACACCCCAGAACATCGTCATCGGTGGCGCCGCCGGCGCGTTCCCGCCGATGGTCGGCTGGGCGGCGGTCACCGGAAACGTCTCCCTCGCTCCGTTCATCATGTTCGCCATCATCTTCTTTTGGACGCCGCCACACTTCTGGGCCCTCGCGCTCCGCCTTAAGGGCGATTACACCGAGGCCGGCGTCCCCATGATGCCCGTCACCAATGGCCCCGAATACACGCGCATCCAGGTCCTTCGCTATTCGGTGCTGCTCGTCATCGTATCGCTGCTGCTCGGCCCAGCTGCGTCGCTCGGATGGGTGTACCTCGCCACTGCCGCGGTCAGTGGCGTGATTTTCGTGGCGTGCGCCTTCCAGCTCTGGAAACGCCCCGCCCAAACATCCCCCATGCGCCTCTTTACGTACTCGCTTATCTACCTGACCGTCGTTTTCGTCGCCATGGGCGTCGACGCCCTGCTCATCGGCCGATAGCCGAGCCAACCCTCGCGCATCGTTCGATATCCGGGCCAGCCACGCTCGTCTGGCCATGGCCGGGCCCGCAGACTGCCATCCCTCTAGCCGGTTCCGCCGGCTGCCGCTTCCCTCGCCGCCTTTTGTTCGGCCCGCTCGCGCGCCAACTGCCGGTCCACTCGCTTCGTCTCCATCTCCTCGTGCTTCATCCAACTGCGGCCAATGAGCGCCATGGCGCCCAAAAACATCATGTCCCCCATGATCCACATGATCGTCCCCGCAATTTGCTGGTCGAAGAGCGGGCTCGGGCCCCACGTGCGCCCGAGGTTGGCGTAGTGAGAGTAAAGCACGTCCGGCGCCTGGTAGATGGCGACCCCGAGAAACGAGCTCTGTGGCAGCTGCAGGAAAACGTAAATCAAGCGCACCGGATGGGGCATCCGCCACGGCGTCGGGTCCAGCCCAATCGCCTGCCACCAGAACATCAACGCCGCCACCAGGTACAGCAAATGCTCTCCCCGGTGAATCCATGTGTTCGTGAGCGACGCTTCGTACAGTGCCGAAAAGTGCGATAGCCACATCACGGCCGCAAAGATGATCCACGAAACCACCGGGAACATGACGATCTTCAACGCCCGGCTGTGAAGCATCGGCAGCAGCACATTCCGCCGCACCTGCGGCGTCGCCGCTCGCAGCGCCAGCGTCACCGGCGTGCCCAGCAGGAATAACGGCGCCGCCACCATCGTGATCAACAGGTGCTGGACCATGTGCAGCGAAAACAGGTCCGTGTCGTACGTCGCCGGGGGCGAAATCAGCGCCAGTACGAGCACGAGGTTGCCCGACATGAAATACAGCGTGCGCTTGCGCGGCCATGGAGCCTTCGCATGCAGGCGGTTCACGCGCTGCACCAGCGCGTAGTAGATCCACGAACTCAGCCCCACGACGATGATGAAGAGCGGGTCGAATTCCCAGCGCGTCAACAGCCGCCAGAGCGTCGGCGGTGGCGACGCCACGTTCCCATGCGCCTCCGCCAGCACCGGCAACAGCGCGAGGCCAGCGGCCGCGAACACCAAAATCAGCCTGGAACGGCGGGACACAGCAGCATCGACCTCAACTCGGCACCGAAGCTTGTCGCGCGAACGGAGGCACATACTCCCAGAACGCGGTACCGCCGCCCAGTGTCGCACAGCCCGGCATCACGAACGAGCACCGATGCCCTGCCGGGCCACGCCATCCAGTCAGCCTTTACGCCCGGGCAGCGCCATCGTCGCAACCCCCGGCGGCGCCTCGAACGGGGTACACTGGCGAGCGTGTGCGACGCTGATCCCGCGACCCCATACGGACGGCTCCCGAATCTGAAGATGCCCGCCATTACACCCATGGGCACACGTCTTCGTTTCCTTGACGGCATACGGGGGCCGGGTTATAACCCGTTTGCGACGCCGTTCACAACCGGGTAAAAACCGTGGGCGGGAACATCCGCCTGTGCCGAACGGGTGCGGGTCGGGAGGGAGCAGAGGAATGCGTTTTTCCGGGATACGGCGGCCCTTCAGCCGCACCGTCGTCCTCGTTTCGGTGGCCCTCCTGGCGCTTCTCAGTATCGGTGTCGCCTCCGCGCAAACAGGCCAGGCCGGTGGTATCACCAAAGAAGCGCATCACATGCACGCGCTCTACGTCTTCGTCCTCGTCATGGCCGTTGTCGTCTTCGTCATCGTCGAAGGCCTCATCCTCTTCGCCGTCTTCCGCTACCGCCGCCGGAGCGACGAACTTCCCCCGCAGTTCCACGGCAGCTCCGTTGTTGAAATCCTCTGGACTGGCATTCCCGTCCTCATCGTCGTCGCCATCTTCGCCTATTCGTTCATCGTCCTCCGCCAGGTCGAACACACCGAAGACCCCTGCAACACGACCGTCAACGTCGAAGGCTTCCAGTTCCAGTGGGCGTTCACCTACAACCTCAATCAGCTCGACAACTGCAAGAACCCCAACGCCCAGGGCTCCTTCGTCATCACCGGGACCCAGGCAAAGGAACCCACGCTCGTCATCCCCGTCGACGAGCCAGTCGAATTCAAGCTCACGTCCCACGACGTCATCCACGCGTTCTATATCCACGACTTCCTCTACAAGCTCGACGTCATTCCCGGGCGTGAGAACCACTTCACCGTCACCCCCACAAAGGTCGGCGAATTTGTCGGCCAATGTGCCGAACTCTGCGGGCTAAACCACGCGCTCATGCGCTTCCACGTCTCGGTCGTGTCGCGCGCAGATTTCGACAAATGGGTGTCCCAACAGCCGGTGAAGCTGCCCTCTGCCACCGCAGCACCGTCCGGAAGCGCGACTGCCACGACGCCGGCGGCAGGACAGTAGATTGACCAGCCAACAGCGGGCCGTCGCGGTTCGAAAGCACGTTTCGGCGCCAGAATAACCTGCGCAACGGACCACACGGACACGAGGAGACTTGGGAATGGCGGCACACGGAGCAGTAGCACACAAGCAGGAACTCAGCAACGGCATGCTCGGGTTTATCCTGTTCCTGGCGTCCGAAGTCATGTTCTTCGGCGGCCTCTTCGCGGCCTACTTCATCAGCCGGGCCGATTCCGCCCAGTGGCCACCAACGGATCTCCTCACGCCCGCGCAAGTCGCCCGCCACGTGGAGTTGAAGCTGGAGTGGGGCCTTCCGCTCATCGCCACCTGCCTCCTGATCCTGAGCTCGTTTACCATCCAATGGGGCGTCGTCCAAATCCGCAAGGGCAACCGCACAGGCCTTATCTGGGCGCTCTTCGTCAGCCTCGCCCTCGGCATCACCTTCCTCTGCCTGCAGATGTACGACTACTCGCAGCTCTCCTTCGGCGCCGGCGATACCGTCTTCGGCACGACCTTCTATACGCTCACCGGCTTCCACGGCGCTCATGTCGCCGGCGGTTGCATCTTCATGGCCATCGTCCTCGTCCGCTCCATGGGCGGCCAGTTCTCGGCGGAGCACCACGAAGCGGTCGAAGCCGCCTCAATGTACTGGCACTTCGTCGACATCGTCTGGATCGCCCTCTTCACAACGCTCTACATCGTCGGCTAGCCCGGCGCGCCACAGGAGAACCGCATGGACGACCACAGCAGCGACCACAAGGAACACAGCGAAGTTCACCTGCCAGACCCAAGCATCTGGCCCCTGGTGATCGGCTTCGCGTCGCTCCTTGCCGGGCTGGCGCTGGTCTTCTGGGTGCGCGACCGTGGCACGAACCCGTTCGCCGGCCCGGCCCTTGGCGTGGCCGTCTTCTTCGTGCTCCTTTCCGCCTTCGGCTGGGCCTACGAAGACGGCCGCATGAAGCGCAAAGCCGAAGCGCACGCGCGTTCCCTCGAACGCGATGCACGCTTCACCCAGGTCGTCACGTTCGCCATCGCCGAGGGCCGCATCGATGAAGCCCGCACATCAGGCGTCCTTCATGCCATCGAAGCCCGCGACAACACGTTCCACGACCTCGCCGGCTTCCAGGACCTGCGCATCATCGTCTCCCCCGCCACCGATGGGCCTTCCCAGGTACTCGTTGAGACCACCTGGTCGAATCGCGAGGGCCTCGCCACCTACGAAGAAACCCGCCAGACACTCCTCGACCTCGTCACGGCCCACTCCGATGACGTCGTTCCCGGCTCCGTCCAGGTCTTCGACATGCAGGTCATCCGCGATACCAAAGATGTCGCCTTCCGCTTCGGCCTTGGCGCGGCCGCTACCGTCCTCGGCTCGTTGATCATCGGCGGCTTCATGGTCGGCGCCGGCCTGAACCTCTTCGCCCAGAATAGCGAAGCCGCACCCGCTGGCCCGGCCGGCGGCGCCACCGCGGCGCCCGCGAACCCCACCGCCCTTACCGTCATCGCCACCGATGACAAATTCGATAAGAGCACACTTACCGCACCGGCAAATACGAAGATCACCGTTACGCTCCAAAACAACGGCGCCGCCAAGCACAACATCGCCTTCCTCGACAAGAAGGACGGCAACCCGCTTACCCCTGACTCTGGCAGCCCGGACACGGCCGTGAACGGCGGCGCAAGCGGCACTATCTCGTTCACCACGCCCGGCCCAGGCACCTACTACTTCGAATGCGAATTCCACCCCACGCAGATGTTCGGGACCTTCACCGTGACGGCCGCGCCGGCCGGCGGTGGAGCTGCCCCTGGCGGCGCCGCTGCCCCGGGTACCCTCGAGGTGTCCCTTACCGACGACAAGATCGATAAGAGCACCCTCAGTGCCCAGGCAGGAAAGCCCGTCACCGTCAAAGTCACCAACAACGGCCAGTCAAAACACAACCTCGATTTCCTGACCGCAAAGGGTGGGACATCACTGGCCAAGGGGGCCGGCGACGACTCGACGTTCCTCAACGCAGGCGAAAGCGAGACGCTGACCTTCACGGTCGATAAGCCCGGCACCTACTACTACCAGTGCGACCTGCACCCCGACCAGATGTTCGGCACGTTCACCGTCACCTGATCGCCGGCGCTCGTGGGCACGAAGCCTACGCCCCAATCGGGTGCGAGCTAAATGGCGTCGGACACGCCACGGACGAAGAGCGGCTCCATCTGGTGCCGCGCGACATCCTCCTGCAGCTCAACCGTAGAGGGCGTCCGCCGCGCGGAGGTCGCCGCATCGAGCGTGGCCTCCAGCAGCGTCGCGTCGCTCGAGGTGTTCAGAAACAACCCCGGGCGCGCGAAGACAAAATCCACGCCCCGGCGGATCGCCTCCGGCTCGCGCAACGGCTCATACCATGAAAAGCGCCGGCCATCTTCCCCCTGCCACCGCCGCCGCGCGATCGACTTGATCGTCTGCATAGCGACGCCACGCTGCTGGCAAACCTCGTAAAGCGCCTCGAAGTCGGCCGCGTAATCCGGCTGCGCCATCATCGTGAAGTTGTACGGCAGCAGCACCGAATCGAAGGGGAACCGCTCGAGGCTCTTGAGGTGCATCTCAGCCACTCGCGTCCCGTGGCCGGTCACGCCGATAAATCGCACCAACCCTCGCTCCCGTGCCTCCATCGCCGCCTCTAACGCCCCATCCGGGCCGAGCGCCGTGGCCCATTCGTCCGGCTCAACGAGGTTGTGCAGCTGAATCAGGTCCAGGTGATCGACTTCGAGCCGTGCCAGCGAGCGCTGGATGCTGGCCATCGCGTCTTTGTACGTGCGGTCGCCTGTCTTCGATGCGAGGAAGAAACTCTCCCGATGCCGCTTGAGGAATGGCGCCAGCCGCAACTCCGAATCCCCGTAAGACGCGGCCGTATCGATGTGGTTCAGCCCGCGCGACACGACCATCTCCAGGACCGCGTCCGCCTTCTCCTGGCTCACCCGCGCCAACGCCGCTGCGCCAAAGATCGCCCGAATGGAATCGTGGCCCGTTCGGCCAAACGGCATCTCCTGGATCATCGTTGCCCTCCTCGAATACGTGCACCGCTCAGAATACGCTCTTGGCAGCGGCTCGCATTCCCTGTGCGCGGAGCGCTGCTGCAGCTTGAGGAATTGAGCATCGCCCTGCCGCCCCGTAGGCTGCGCACATCACACCCGGAGACTAACATGCCCTCACCAGACGAACTTCGCGCGCATATCGCCGAAGGCCGCGCCGCCCTCAAAAGCGCCATCCAAACCTCTGGCGACCGCTGGGAACAGACCATTCCCGGCGATGATTGGTCGCCCCGCAAGGCTGCGGAACATGCCATCGGCGCAGAGGTTTACTTCGCCTCGGAGGTGTGCTCGGCCTGCGGCTATCCGGGCCTCGATCCATGGACCGGCAGTTACGCCACGCCCGCCGACGCGCTTGCCGGCCTCGACCAGGCAGCCGCCGCCGCCGATGGGCGCCTCAAGTACGTCAGCGATACCGACCTCGTCAAATCGCACCCGCAGATGGGCACCGTCACCGACATTATGACCATCGACGCCCGCCATCTCCTCGAACACGCCGAACAGCTCCGGGGAGCCGGCCAATGAGCGCTCACTAACCACTGGCCGGCCGCCGTCAGGGGCTTCGCGCTCTACCCGACGGCCACGCCGGTCATGTCCGGCTGCAACGGTGCCTCAACATCATGCAGCCGTCCCAGCACATCCGTCGCGAACAGCCGCATCGACCGCTCCGCCGTTCCGACCGGCATGTTGCCAAAACGGAAGTTGAGCACAACCTCCTCCGCGCTTGTGGTGCGCTGCACGTTGACGAGCTTCTCCAGCACCTGGTCGGGAGTGCCCCATGCCTGTGGGCGTGCCGCGTGCTCCCCAATCTCCTCGATCGACTTGGCGTTGGCGAACTCGCTGAACTTCGCGTATTGCTCGTAGCCCTTGGTTTGCCGGAAACGCTCTGCATCCTTCCATCCGTAGTGCCGCAGGACGCTGTCCTGCGCCTCTGCGGAATGGCGCCGCATGATATCCCACGCCT
>DATNET010000087.1:0-3155 GCA_035606745.1 Tepidiformaceae bacterium | reverse complement strand
GGTCGTCGTCACAGGCGTGGCCGTCGTGGCGGTAGTCGTGACCACCTCCGGCGGCACCAATGCCCGTTACCCGGGCGCCTCGTCGCCAGTTTCGTCTCCGACGGCCGCCACCTCTGCGACGGCGAACCAGCCGCGCACCGTCAGCGGGGTGTTCACCGACCCGCGCGTCACGACGCCGACGCGCACGATCCAGCCGCCACCGCCCGAGCCATCTCCGTTCAAGCCATGGGATGGCAAATCAGTAGCGATCTACGACACCGAGACGGACAGAGAGATGGACTTTCCCCCCGGTTCGCTCCCGGTATTCAGCCCTGACAGTAAATACGCACTGTGGGCTGCCGGGGACTTCGGCGCGGATGGCGCGGATGGCGACATCCGGCTCCTGGACCTCACCACCGGCGTCATGACCACGCTCGGCAATGGCCGCCCCGCACCGTTCGCCGACAACGACACTGCAGTGTGGTTCCTCGGTTCGTCGGCTATCGCGGTAAAGGTCAACATCCACACCCTCGCCCAGACGCGCCTCACCGAAGCCGAGTCTACGACGCTCATGCAAGACCTCTCGACGGCGGGCCAGGTGTCGCGTCGGACGACGCCGGACGGCTTCCGCGTCGAGCCGGTCGATGGGAGCGCGACCGCACCACCCACGAAGTGGCAGGTCGTCAACCTCAAGAGTGGCGCCGTGGCACTGCAGGGAATCGAGGCGTCCTTCGCTATAGCCGCCGGCGCCGGCCACATCGCCGTCGAGACGCTTCCGAGCGGCGGGACGAACAACGTCTTTCTCATCAGCATCGCGACGGGACAAGCGACATTCCTCGGCACGGCCCGCGTCTCGTTCAATGTCTCCTTTGCCGCCGACGAGCAGCGGGTAATCTGGTCAAGTGCCACCTGCCTGGACCCGCCAGGCGGCCTGTTCGTGTACGACCGCACGACCGGCCAACTGGCGGAGGCGTCGGGCGTCGGCGACGCGTCGTTGACGCCAGCTGGCGACATCGCCGTCGGCGGCTTTGGCGCGCGCGTCATCTTCGACCCCACCACGTTCGCCACCCTAGCCTCCCTCCCCGCGAGCCCCGGCGACGTGAACTGGTCGCCCGACTACCGCTTCGCCGCCCAGGGCATTGTCGGCGGGCACGGCGGCGTCTGTTAGGCCAGACCCGTGTGCGCCCGCCTCCGGTGAAGCGTCCTTTCCGGCACGCTCTCCCGCACTAAACCAGCGTGCGGTACGGTGGAGGCCCGGCTTTTGCCCCGGCACCCGGCCGGCCGGGAAGCCGCACCCGGCGTTCAATGGAGTCACGTTTGAAGCAGGCCCGTAACCTTTCGTTGCTCGCGTTCCTCGCAGGCGCCGTGCTCGTTGTCATCGCCGCGGCCTGTGGCGGCAGCAGCAACAAGAAATCAACGCCATCCGCCCAGGCTTCCGCGACGAAGTCGGCCACCGCAACCAGGACAGCGACTGCAACCGCTACCTCTACCCCGACGGCCACGCCCACGCCCTTCAACGGCAAGGTATCGAAGATGCTCATCCCCCGCTTCGGCGTCGATGCCCCCGTCGAAGCGCTGACCGTCGACTCCACGAACACGATGGAGACGCCCGCCTCCGGCCACGAACTGACCGACGTCGGCTGGTACGATTCCACCCTCAAGCCCAACGCCTCGTTCCTTGGCACCAAGCCCGGCTGGGATGGCAATGCAGTATTTGCGGCGCACGTCTACTGGAACAGCAAGCCCGCGCCGTTCAACCACGTCGCCTCCATCTATGGCGGCGCAGGGCTCGCCGCAGGCGACGAAGTCGACATCGTTATGGAAGATGGCACCGAATATAAATACTCGGTCATGGCGCCGGCCAAGGAATACAACCGCGACACGATCCCGATGGGCGACATCATTTCGCCGCCTGATCGGCCCGCTGGTGCGCAATGGATAACACTCATCACTTGTGGCGGCGAGCTCGATAGCACGGGTCAGGAATACGTCAACCGCAGCGTCGTTGTCGCTCAGCGCGTTTCCTAGCCACCTCACCTGGACAGATATGAAGAAAGGGTCACTCCACAGGAGTGACCCTTTCTTCAGTGCGCAGGGACGGCAGTTATCCGTCCCGTTGCTATCTGTTCCGGTAGTACGTGCCACCGGTGAACAACGTCAGCAAAACGACGACAGCCAACGCGATCAAGAAAACCTTCGCAACGAAAATCCCGAGACCACCGAAGACCAGGATGAGTAAGAGCAACAGCAGTAGGGCTAACAGCATTTGGGCGGGCCCTCCTTCTTTGAAGTGTCTTCACAATACGGAAGTGCATGTCCCGTCCGGATTTCGCAGAGCAACGCGCGTGTTGCTTTTGCATGTCACCCGAGTGACCCATTCCGCGTCCTCCTCGAGCTAAACGCCTGTTGCGCTTCGTTCCCCAAACCGCTTTCAGGGTTCTCTCTGGCGGGATAGGGGAATGGCCCTCGCCTGCATCGGGCCTTCGCCCATGCGGGCTCCGCATACTGCTGGCTACCCTGCACCCGTGCTCGCCGCCCGTTCTCGAATCTCCGGGCGGCGCCGGAGGTGCGGCATGCTGCTGCTGCGATTCAAAACGGTCCTCGTCGGCGCGGCCGCAACGCTTGCCGTCGCCGCCGTCGCGCTCATCGCGGCCGTCCCTGGTGCCGGCGCCGCACCGAATTCGACCAACCTGGTGCGGGGCTGGAACAATGTCGCCTACCTCGGCACGGCCAAAGCCCCCGCGGATGCCCTGTCCGGCATCGCCGGGCAGTACTCCTCCGTCTACCGTTGGGACGCCACCACCCAGAGCTATGCGCTCTATGCCCCCGGCGCTCCCGCATTCGCGAACACGATCACTCAGCTCCAACCCGGCGACACACTTTGGGTGAACTACACCCAAAACAGCGGCTCTTTCGACACCGGTACAGCGACAGGCACAACCACTGGCACTGCGGGCCCAGGCGTCATCTCCGTCCCCGCGAGCGCGTTCATGCCCATGGATGACCTCGCCATCTACGAAAAGAGCTACAACCAGATCGGCCCTGTCGGTACCGACGCCGCATCCAAGCGCTACTTTGCCCCGATAAGCCTGCCGAACGGCGTCAGCCCCACGAGCATGACCGCGAACTTTGTGGGCTCCGGCGCGACCGTGGATGTGCGCCTCGATTACACGCCG
>DATNET010000086.1:0-2202 GCA_035606745.1 Tepidiformaceae bacterium | reverse complement strand
CGAACGACGCACGCATATCGCGGAGGTGGACCTTGGCGACCAGCACCAGATGGCGCTCGAAGTGCGGCCGGCCCATGACCCGGAAAAGAGCTACGGATTCGTCGGCGTCGTCATCGACGTAACCGACCTGTCAGCCTCCGTGTGGACGTGGCACAAGGACGCCGGCACCTGGAAAGCGCAAAAGACGATTACCATCCCCGGCGTCCCACTCGACGCCGAGCTCCTGCCTCCGTTATTGAAGGGCTTTGGCGCCGTGCCTCCCGTGGTCACGGACATCGGCCTGTCGCTGGATGACCGCTATCTTTACGTCGCATGCTGGGGCACGGGGGAACTGCGGCAATACGACGTGACGGACCCGTTCGCGCCGAAGCACACGGGCACGGTCGAACTGGGCGGCATCCTTCACCGCGCGGATCACCCATCCGGCAACGCTTGGGCCGGCGGCCCGCAGATGATCGAAGTCAGCCGCGACGGCCAGCGCGTCTACGTAACAAACTCACTCTATAGCAGCTGGGATACCCAGTTTTACCCGGATGGTGTGCCCGGCGCGATGGCCAAAATCGATGTCCTCCCCGGCGGCGGGATCAAGCTCGACCCGGATTTCTTCGTCGAATTCCCGGGACATCGCTCGCACCAGGTGCGCCTCGAAGGCGGCGACTCATCGACGGATTCATTCTGCTTCACCAGTTGACAGAGAACATATCAAAGCTTTGTGACGGCCGGGATGACCTTCGTCGCCATCACTTCCATCACGCGAGGGTCTTCCGCACCGACGAGTCCGCCAAGCGCTGCCTGTACGCCGACCTCTGCGAAGCGGGCTAACCGCTCCACCTCCTGGTCGGCGCGTTCGCCGTTCGCCCCCGGGTCGAATCGCGTCGTAATCGTTCGTTCGATCGCTGAGCGGTCGCGTCCCTCACGTTCGCAATGCTGATCGAGAATCGATAGCAGCCGCTCTGCGTCCTCGATGTTCGAAGCGAAGATGTTGCAACTATCCGCGTAGCGCGCGACCAGTTTCAGCGTCTTCTTTTCGCCGCTACCCGCGACCAAAATCGGAGGATGTGGGCGCTGGATTGGTTGCGGCGAGCAGAGCGTCTCCTGGAGTTGGTAATGCTTGCCAATGAACGGTCCATTGTTGTCGCTCCACATCTGGTTGCAGATCTGGAGGGTCTCCTCGAGCATTTCGAAGCGCTGCTTGAGCGGCGGAAATGGGATGCCGAGACCGAGGTGCTCGCGTTCGAACCAGGCAGCTCCGATACCAAGCCACGCTCGCCCACCCGAAAGCACGTCGAGGCCCGTTATTTGTTTGGCCAGGAATCCCGGATGTCGGTACGTCACGCCGGTCGCGAGGACGCCAAGCTTTATGCGCGATGTCTTCGCGGCGATGAAGCCCAGCGTGCTATACGCCTCGAACATCTCGTTCTCGACCGGGCCAACCACGGGTATCTGGAAGTAGTGGTCCATCACCGACAGGCGGTCAAAGCCCGCGTCCTCGGCGCTGATCGCGATCCGCGCGATGGTGCTTCCGAGTTGCTCAGTTGGGACGCCGAACGTGAAGTTCGCAAGATGAATTCCAAGTTTCAATGCGAAGCTGCTCCTGTGGTTGTGGCCTGACGGGCCAGCCGGAGGATAGCACCTGGCCGCGGTGCTCGTGCGCGACAACATCTCGCCGGACCAATTCAGCCGAAATCCCGCCAACGAACTGGCGACGCGCCCGCAACGGAACGGCTGGGCCATCGTCGCGCGTCTGGCCCAACGATATTTGTCCTCGTGGCGAGGGGAAGCATCGCGAACCTGTTAAAGGACCGCTAGTGTTGTGCCGGGCTAGCGTGCCGCGGCAGGGCTCATCATCTTCGCGAGGAAGTTGTCGACATGGCCGTTGTAGGCCTCCGCGGCCTCGTAATAGACGTTGTGCGGGGCACCCGCGATGGCGTGGTATTCGGAGTGAGGAAGAAGCCGGTGCAGGTTCTCGGCTGAGGGCACGGCCCCATCAAGTGCGCCGACGATGATGCACATCGGCGAGGTAATCTTCGTGACCGTTTCTGCGAGGTGGCTACGCTCCTCGACACCTCTGGACGAGGCCTTGCGCGGGTTGCGCATCGCTTCGAGCCGCGTCGCCGTCGAACGGATGCGCAGGTAGCGTTCGAACATGCGCGGCTGGCTCTGCTTGAAGCCATCGGTGAGGGAATCGCCGATCGGGAGGAA
>DATNET010000080.1:0-7356 GCA_035606745.1 Tepidiformaceae bacterium | reverse complement strand
CGCACTGCGACGGTCCGGGCTGGGCAAGGATGAACGCAGCCAGCGCATCGCCAGCGGTGGACTGCAGGCGGGTGAGCAGCACGTCGGAGTTTTCCGGCGTCACGCCTGCAACGGCCGCGAGTTCGTCGCGGTCAAGCCCCTGGCGTAGCTGCAGGTCGAGCAGCGACAGCTGGCGGGCATCCAGGGCCTGAGCTGCCTGCCACACTGCGGGCGCGAGTGCGGCCGCCCCGGCCGCATCGACCGGCCCATTCAGGCGGCTCTCATCGACGATATCGAACGGGTCACGATCGTCGCCCCTGGCGGACGCCGACGGATGCACAGGGCGATGCTCGAGCCGTGCAAGCGCGACGGACCGTGCCGCCGCGAATACAGACGCCCGAAATGAGGGAGCGTCCGGGCCTTGGAGCCCTGGGGCGGCCCACGTTAAATCGAATAGCGACTCGTGCAGCGATGCCGCCACGAGCTCTTCTGCCTCGTCCGGGCCGCCTACAAGCCGGACCGCAAAATCGTAGAGCGCGTCGAAGTACCGCGAAGCGAGTTCGAGGAATGCATCCTCGTCCCCTGCCTGTGCCAGTTCTACGAGCCGGGAATCAGCGAGCTCGTCCATATCCCTTTCGCCGCCAACCGGGCGGAAGTCAGCCTCGACGTTGTAGACACCCTAAGGTACCAGACGCTTCCAAAGCTCCAAAGGTTCCTGGCGGTTCAGAAGCCACGATAGCTCCGCTGCCGCCGCGGCCTGCGGCGCCAAACGAGCGCAATGAGCATGCCAAAGACGAACCCGCCAATGTGCGCAAAGAACGCCACGCCCTGGTCCACCTGAGCGGCATCGTTGACGCTGGCGAGACCGGCGAGGAAGTTCTGCGCGAACCACACGCCGATCATGATGAACGCCGGGATCGGCAGCGGGATGAAAAACAACGGGAAGAAGGGGAGCACGACACGAATCGTCGAGCGCGGGAACCAGACGATGTACGCGCCGAGCACGCCAGCAATTGCGCCGCTCGCTCCGAGCACAGGGATGATGCTCGATGGGTCGATAAGCCCCTGCACGAGCGTCGCCGCGATGCCGGCCACAAAGTAAAACAGCAGGTAGCCCGCGTGGCCCATACGGCGTTCCACATTCGCCCCAAAGACCCACAAGAACAGCATGTTCCCGAGGATGTGCAGCCACCCCGCGTGGAGAAACATGCCGGTGATCACAGAAACGAGGATCACCGGCTTGTCGGGCTGCGCGACATCGGAATGGCCCTGGACGGTATCGAAGAACTCCTTCGGCTGGAACGCCCAGCTACAGACGAAGCGATCTGACGGGCTCGCAGTCGTCGCCAGCCCATAGCACGAGCCTTCTCGCAGGGCGGCACGTTGTTGGGCACGCTGGAACGCCCCGCGCGGCTCGCTCGTGGAAAGGCTGAGCATGTAGAGGAAGACGGCGAAATTTAGCAGGATGAGGGCGTAGTTGACCCATGGCGTGCCGCGTCCCTCGTTCGAATCGCCGATGGGGATCACAGTCGCGCCCCGCGAGAGCGGGCAGGACTGTGTTTGAGGCGGACCCGCCCGCGCACCGCGGTCACTTCACCGCAACAAGGTGCGCCGTGTCGTTCAGGCGGACCACGATGGGCGTTGACCGCCGCAAGAGGACCTCCGAAATGCTGCAATTCGCGACCTCGAACCGGAACGTGTGCGATTCCGCCATCCCCAGGGCTTCGGCCAGCATGCAGTTGATGGCCGTGCCGTGACTCACGATCAGCACCGTTTGATGGGCGTGCGCCTTCGCAATCCTCCGCATCGCCGCGAACGTGCGGGCTCGCACAATCCCCGTCGTCTCGCCGCCCGGCGGTTGCCAGGCGGGGTCCTCCGCGCGCATCAGGCGATGTTGTTCTGGGTAGCGCCTGGCAACGTCGCGCTCTCGTTCGAGTTCCCACTCGCCGTAGCACAGCTCCCGCAATTGGGGGTCCATCGCCGGCACAAGCCCACGGCCCTCAAGCGCGATCGCCGCGGTACCAATCGCACGGGAGAAGTCGCTCGTGTAAACGGCATCGATTGGGAGGGCGGCCAGCCGCACACCAAGCGCCGCCGCCTGCTTGCGTCCGAGCTCCGTGAGGTCCGTCTCGGAGTGCCCGCAAAAGCGTCCCTCACGATTGGTGACGGTCTGCCCATGACGGACGATGAGCAGCCGGGTCGGGGGGCGGCGCGGAGCGCTGGGCATGGAGAGATTGTAAAGGAGAGATCCACGCTGAGAGTCGCGGACGCATTCCGGGCGCCGGCAGCCGGGCGCCGAGCTGCCGGTTGTCATGCGGCGGCCAAGGCGTCACTATCTCCGGGCAACGCGATCAAACCATCATCCCGAATTCAAGACGCCGAGGTGCCCCTTTGTCCGATGACATCGATACGCTGCTCGAAAAGCGCGCCGATGGCGTAGCCCTGATCACGCTCAACCGCCCCGAAAGCCTGAACGCCATGGGCGGCCAGCTCATGACGCTCCTGGCCGAACATCTCGCCAACTGCGAACGCGACCGCTACGTCCGCTGCATCGCCCTCACTGGCAACGGCCGCGGCTTCTGTGCCGGCGGCGATGTCAAGGGCATGCAGAGCCGCAACACTGCGCCCCCGTCCGGGGCGGCCGCGCCAGCGCAAAACGCCGGGGCCGCCCAAACGCAGGAACGGAACGTCTCCGCCGACCTCGAACGCGCGGTCTTTGGCCTGCGCGAAAACCACGATGCGACCGTGCTCAAGCTCCACACCATTGGCAAGCCCACGGTCGCGCTGGTGAACGGAGTCGCTGTTGGCGCCGGGCTCGGCCTCGCACTCGGCTGCGATGTCCGCATCGTGTCTGACCGTGCCCGCTTCGGGACCGCGTTCAAAAACGTCGGCCTCAGTGGTGACTACGGCAGCTCGTTCTTCCTGCAGCGCCTGATCGGCTCCGGGCGCGCGCGCGAGATGTACCTGACGGCCGAAATGATCGATGCGCACCGGGCCCTCGAACTCGGCATCGCCAACCGCGTGGTCCCGCACGATTCCCTGCTCGAAGAAGGGCTGGCGTTTTGCGCAAAGCTCGCCGCCGGACCTACGGCGACGTATGCGCGCATGAAGGCGAACCTCAACCTGGCCGAGACGGCGCCACTGCAGGATGTGCTCAACCAGGAAGCGATGAACATGCGTATCAGCGGCCTCAGCCGTGACAGCCGCGAAGCGGTGGCGGCGTTTGTCGAGAAACGGGAGCCCCGTTTTATCGGCGAGTAACAACCCAGAACGAGGGACGGGACGCGAAGGGCACGAAGAACCGCGAAGGCCACGAGGGCGGAAGAATGGCGCGGAAACCGCCTTCGTGTCCTCTGCGTCCTTCGCGGCAAAACGTCCCCGACAATTGAAGGAGTAACTGAATTGGGCAATCTCGATGGCAAAGTGGCCGTTGTTACGGGAGGCGCACGCGGTATTGGCGCCGGAATTGGCCGCGTCCTCGCACGCCAGGGCGCAACCGTGGCGCTCATCGACCTCGATGGCCAGGAGGCCGAACGGACCGCGGGGTCGCTCGCGACGCCGGGGATGGGGTTCGCCTGCGACGTTGCCGAAGAACAGCAGATAGCGGCCGGCATCGCTCGCGTCATCGAACGTTTTGGGCGGCTGGACATCCTCGCGAACAACGCCGGGGCGGGGCGCGGACCGATCGACCTCACGGCCGCCCCGACGGGTGGCGGCGGGGGCCGCGTCGACGACATGGCCCAGGAATCGTGGGACCAGCAGCTCGCGCAAAATCTCCGTACCACGTTCGTGACGACGAAGGCCGCGATCCCGCACCTCAAAAAGCAAGGCGGCGCGATCATCAACATCGCGTCGATCGCCGGGCTCCTGCCATCGCCGTCGCTGCCCGCTTACGCGGCGGCCAAGGCCGGGGTCATCTCGCTCACCAAGACGCTCGCCCTGGACCTTGCGCCATCCGACATCCGCGTCAACGCCATCTGCCCCGGGTTTCTCTGGACGCGTGCGTGGGAAGGTATGGCCACGGGGATGAAGCTCTCCGTGCCACAGTTCAAAGATGCCGAACCGCGCGACATCTTCCTCCAGATCGTCAAGACCGGTGTGCCGCTCGGGCGGGAACAGACGCCGGAAGACATCGGCGAACTCGCCGCCTTCCTCGCGAGCGCGGCCGCTCACAACATCACGGGTCAGGCGATCTCGGTCGACGGCGGGATTACGTTGAAGTAGGCACGAGACCGGCCGATCGTCCCGGGCCGGCCGGAGGTCGCCCAGCGCTCTGCACGAGCCTCTTCACCGGAGCGGCTAGATGGATTGCGTGGCTCGTTCGGGTGGTTTTCCCTGCTGGGTTGCCCCAATGTCCCAAACGCTAGCGCCCTGATACATTTCTCGCATGCCCCTCTTTGGCCCGCCTGGCGAACGGATTAGCTATACCGTCTATGACGGCCCGGAGGGTGCGCCACTCCTGGTGCTGGTGCACGGCTTCACCGCGAGCGCGGCATCGTTCGATGCCAATATCCAGGGGTTGCGGAAGCGCTTCACGGTGGTGACGGCCGAACTGCTTGGCCACGGCGATTCCGATGCGCCAGCCGACCCCGACGCTTATGGGCCGCGCAAGGCGGTGGTGCGCTTACTGCGGTTGTTCAGCGAGCTCGGCTACGGACGCGTATTGCTGTGCGGCCATTCGCTGGGCGCTGCACTGGCGTTGCGATTGGCGCTCGAGGCGCCCGAATCGCTGTCCGGGCTTATCCTGATCAACTCCAATTCCGCGGCAGGGACACCGGAGTGGCGCGAACAGGTGCGGCCGCGCATGGCCGAGCTCGCGTCGCGTGTGCGCGCCGAAGGGACCGGCTTCCTCCGCGACACGCGGCTGTACCCCGCCCAGAGCAAGCACCTGGACGAGCATTCGCGCGAGCTGCTCGTGCAGAGCTTCGACCGCCTGACGCCCGAGGGAGTGGCCGGGACGGCGGAGGCGCTCACGGTCGACGTGAATGCGTTCGAACACGTGCCCGAACTGCGCGTCCCGACGCTCGTGGTGCTTGGCGACCGCGATGCAGACTTCGTGCGCACCGCACCCGGGCTGCTGGCCCAAATGCCAGCGGGCATCGCACGGCTGGTCCAGCTTCACGGGGCCGGCCACGCCGCCAACATCGAACAGCCGGAAGCGTTCGAAGCGGCGGTCATCGGCTTCGCTACCGAGGTCGGCGTGCTCGACCCGTTGCCCGCGCCACGAGCGGCCACGCGCGGAGAGACGCGCTACCTGGCGTTGAGCGGCGCCGGTGCGGTGCTGGTCCTCGGCGGTCTGGCGTTGCTCGTAGGAGCGTTCTTCTTCCACGGTTCAAATTCTGACAATTCGCAGATCGCAGCGGCGGCGCCCGGCCCTTCGGTGACGACGAGTGGCGCCGCGACCAGCGCCGAGGCAACGCCGACGCCCGTCCAGCTCGTCCTTGGCACGCGAAGTGCGGGGCCGGCGTTGTTGACGGCCACGGCTGCGGCACAGCCGGCAGCGACGAACTCGCCATCAGTGCAACCGCCGGCCACCAAGACCAGCACAACGGCCGCTGCCACCGCCCAAGCTACGAGCACGCCCGCGCGCACAGCGACTCGCGCGGCGACCAGCACACCGGCGCCCACCGCGGTCGATACGCCGACGCCAGCGCCGACCGCCGTGGCTCCCACCGATACGCCCGCGCCTGAACCGACAGCGACGGCATCGCCGTCCGGCCCCCGCGCTTCCATTTCGAGCCGCGACGGCACCCATGCGAGCCCGGGTGGGACGCTGACGTTCACCGACGCGTCCTCGCCCACGAACGACGTCCAGCAGGAGAGCTGGAGCGTGAGCTCGGGGGCGACGATCGTCGATGGCACGAACACGGCGGCGATCGTGGTGAGCTTCCCGGAAAAGGGCTGCTATACGGTGTCGCTGACGGTGACATTCCGGAACCATCCCGGCACGATGTCGGCGAGCCAGGTCGTGACGACTGGCGAGGGGCTGTCCTGTTCGGGCGGCTAGCCTGATTTCGACAGTCGGCGCCGCGGCACGGGTTGCAGATGACGGCCAGACGGCCTCTTCACACATGCGCGGCTTAGAATGGGCGAAGGATAATGCGGGCCACTCGGGTGTGGCGGGTTAGCCCCCGCGATTAGTGACAGTCGAGCACGCGCACGGGAGGAGCGGCATGGCCACGATCACCGGGCCGCTCCGGCGGACGCTTCGAGTACCGGCAAACGCACTGCTGGCGTTCGTCGCCCTTTACTTTGTTGTGCTCACCGCGGTGCTCACGCTGTACGGCGGCTGGACTACGCCAGACCTCTATCTGCCGGGCCTTTTTCTCATCGCGATAGTGTTGGGACGCGGGCGACGGTTCGTCGCAGATTGGCTGCCGTTCCTCGGGCTGTTGCTTGGCTACGAGTCGCTGCGCAGCGCGGTCGACGTGATCAACACGCAGGTGCACTGGGCGACGCTCGCGAACGTCGACACGTTCCTGGGCTTTGGCGTGAGCCCCACGCACCGGCTGCAGGACTGGTTCTACCGGCCGGGCGTGAACCCACTCAACGTGTCAGTGGCGATCGTCTACCTGCTGCACTTCGTGGCGCCGGTGGGGTTGGCGTTCGCGCTGTGGCTGCGGGATCGGCGGGCGTACTGGCGGTTCACTTCCGCGCTCCTGCTGGTCTCGTTTGCGGGGTACTTCACGTTCCTCGCATTCCCG
Source organism: Tepidiformaceae bacterium (assembly GCA_035606745.1). GTDB lineage: Bacteria > Chloroflexota > Dehalococcoidia > Tepidiformales > Tepidiformaceae > DATNET01. The sequence goes on along the minus strand of DATNET010000080.1, from coordinate 673 downwards.
GCAGCGCCGCCCTGGATGGCCGCCCAACGCGGTTACCTGCCGGCCGTGCACACGGTCATCCCCGACACGCTTTCGCAGATTGTGCATCCCGGCCTGGTGGCGTTTGCATGGTCGAACGTCGGGTCGAACGCGGTCGCGCCGTTCCCATCGCTGCACGCCGCGTGGCCGATGATTGTCGCGCTCGCCCTGGCGACGTACACGAAGGCGCGCCTGGGCCGGTGGCGATGGCTGTTGTTCCTCTACCCGGCGTTCGTCGGATTCGCTGTCATCTATGGGGGCGAGCACTACCTCATCGACGTCATCGCCGGGTACGCGTACGCCACTGCCGCCTTCCTGGCAGTGGAGTGGATTGCGGCGTGGATGGCGCGGCGCGGGGCAGAGCGGGCGGAGGAACCTCTTCACGACGAACTTGATGGCCGCCTCACCGGTCCGGTGTCCGTCCCCGCGGGCCCTCACCCCCCGGCCCCCTCTCCCGACGCTGCGGGAGAGGGGGAGTAAACGGCGGCAGTGCAGTTGCTTCCTGGGCTCGCCGTCAGCCGCCGACGTCGCCGAGCATGCGTTCGAAGGGACACGGCTTTTCGTAGTCGCGTCCACGCGGGGCCCTCACCTCCCGGCCCCCTCTCCCGACGCTGCGGGAGTGGGGGAGTAGCGGCGGCGGTGCAGTTGCATCCTG
>DATNET010000026.1:0-6053 GCA_035606745.1 Tepidiformaceae bacterium | reverse complement strand
CCGCTACGGCGAAGATTGGGTGCGCTTTTCCCTCCTGCTCGCCGATGAAGCGCGCCGCGGCGGCCAACGAACGGTCGACGAGCTCCACCTCCTGCTCGCCTTCATGCGATGGCCAGAAGGGCTGCCAGCACGAGTCTTCGGTGAGCTCGGGGTTACGCGGGAGCAGGTGGAGACGTTTTCGCATACGCCTCCGGGGACGCCAGGCGATGAACGCTTGTTCTCCCCGGAGGACGCGGCCACCTACCTCGGCGTTCACGTCCAGACGGTCCGCGCATGGATTCGTTCGGGAAGGCTCCCGGCGAGCCGGCTCGCCGGTCAACGTGCGCTTCGCATCTCTGCCGCCGATTTGCGCTCGGTCCTGGAACCTGTGCTCCCAGAAGATGTATGACGGGCTTGACACTTCTTTGACCGCGGGACATATAGTATCTGGCTCGCTTTGCAGTGAACATAAAGGGGACATCGATGCCGCTCTACGCCATCCGCCGCGAAGTTGGGGACGTTACTCCCGACGAGATTGATGCGGCCGCACTTCGCGCGCTTTTCTGTGCCGTCGAGTACGACGGCCTGCGCTGGGTGCGCTCGTACTGGGACCGGGACCAGGGAATTCTGAACTGCATTTACGAAGCCCAGAACGCCGCCCAAATCCAGGAACATTCCATGCGCGCCAACATCCCCTGCGACGACGTCCACGAAGTGACCGAGATTCTGCCCGGGACATATATCAGCGATTCAGCAACCCCGGTGCGCGCGCCCGCGCTGGCGACGAACACGCCACTCCCTGCCGCCCTCAGCTAACGCGCCGGCATCCGGCTCGACTTCCTCGCGGCGAATGCGTCAGCGTTCGACCTCGCGCCCCGGTCCGTAGAGGGAGCGGGAAGACTTCGTCCCGAATTCCTACACCTTCAACGCAGACTCTTCGTTGCAAACGTGTCCTAAACTGGTATGCTTCCGGCGGGCTGTATCGGCTTGGGACGATCGGCGAAGAGAGTACGCCAATGCCAGATCGCTCACCGCGTCAGCCGCAGCAATCGGACCAGGATGCGAGCAAAAAGCGCTCGACGAGTGGGCTGGCGACCGAGCCACTCGACGGTTGGCGATACCCTGGTGCGACGAACGACTTGCTCGGCATGCAGCGCGTCGTGGGAAATCGGTCCGTGGCTCGCATGGTCGCACTCGGTGGCCGGAACGCTCGCTCAGGCTTCGGCCAACGCCAGCCATTCACGGCTGCGCTGGTTTCGCGCAAGGCCAGCCCCGTCATCCAACGGGCAAAATTCGCCGAATTGATGTCGTTCTGGAAGCAGCAGGAGCTCGGCCAGGCGCCTACGCCCCAACCCCAGGGCAAGAAGGCGGCGCCGAATCAGCCCCCTGAGCCTAGCCCGATTCCCCAGGATGTTGCCCAGGACAACCCTGTGCTGACCGGAGAGACACCGGGCGGCGAGAAATCTCCCGTCGGCGGCGGAGGCTCTGTTTTCGATAAGCCGTCCCCATTGGGGATCTCCGGTGGCTCCGCCAAAGGAACCGGCAACGGCGGGGCATTGCACACTCCCTCGGGCAGCAACGGCGGGGCATTGCACACGCCGTCCGGGAGCGGCGGCGCGCTGCACACGCCGTCTGGCAGCTATGTCTCCAGCAGCGACGACAGCTCTCCGGGCTTCGGCGGCGGACAGCAAATCCCGTCCGGCCAGGTTGCCGGCAACAAAACACAGGTGAAGTACCTGACCACCGACGAGGCGCGAGACGAATTCGAGATGAAGGTCGGCGGCAGCATCACCCAGGGCGGCCAGCCTTACGACACCTCCGCCATGTACAGCAAGTTCAAGGGTGACGGGTTCGCCATTTATGTCATGAGCCAGGACGGCCGCTTCTACTCCACCTCCCACAAGATCGGCCTCTTTCACCATTCCAGCTTCATGGGCGGAGGTGCCGTCGCCGGCGCGGGCGAGATAAAGGTCACCGGTGGGACGGTCCAGTACATCACGAACAAGAGCGGCCACTATACCCCCGGGGACCGGGAGCTGACGCAGACCCTCCACGCCCTGCAGGGTGCGAGCGGCTTTTCGTCGGCCAAACTCGCCCGGCTTAGGCCCGGTGGAACCAGTTGGCAGGACCCGTATCCGGATGGGGCCGCCGGGTTCCTGAGAGATAACCCGTTCGGCGGCGGAGGATCGAACAAGGACGCAATCAAATACAACGTCAAGGACATGGAATCCCACAACCAGGGCGAAGACACCAGCTCCGTTGATACCGTCCGGGCAATTCTCAAGGGATACGTCGCCTTCGCTCAGGAGGGCAAGCTCAAGAAGTTCAACAAGCCCAACCCGGATTTCGGCAAGACGTTCGAGGACATCAAGCTCCTCGTCATGGCCGAATTCGGTTGGAGCGAAGCCGACGCGACGACCTATCAGGCGGTCCTCGAAAACTGGAACAACACGCGGCCCATTGGCGCGGTCGCAGGCTCTGTCCCGTCGCTTCCGTCTTCATCTGTCCCGAGCGCCACTTTCTCCTCCGGAAACTCTTTGGCATCGTCGCCAGCGACAGCCAGCTCGGGCGCTGCTTCGGTCGCCTCGGACGGGCGGGACTATGACGCCGAACTCGAAGAGCTGCTCAAAACCAACCCCAGTCCCGATTGGAGCGCCCTGGGGTTGCAAATGACAAGCTTCGGCTGGGGAGTGGTGCGTGGCTGGGTTTCCTGGGCCTGCGACGCGAAGCACAAGGTATGGCTCCTCAAAGGCGAAAAGACCGTCGACGAGCTGGAATGATGTCTGGCGTTCCCGGTCGAAGCCGCACCGGCGCCGGCTCGAACCGTGTCCCCCCGGCTCCTAAAACGAGAAAATTCGTCCTGAATTCCTACGCCTTGATCTAAAACTCAGCGTTGCAAACATGTGGCGAACTGGTATGCTCCCATCCGGCTAGTGTCGCGTTGCGCGCAGCCTCAGGGGGAGCGTTTCATGCCGGACAAAGCGCCGCGCCAGAAAGTTGCGCTGCAGCGACTCATCACTCGGAAATCTCATAACAGCGGTGCCGCCCCTGGTGAACAGGAGAACTGGCTCAAGTTGAACTCCGGAGCCGACCTGCTCAACATGCAGCGCACAGTCGGGAATCGCTCGGTGGCGCGCATGGTGGCGTTGGGCGGGCGTGGTGCTCGGCATGGCATTTCGCAGCACGCGGCAGGCGGGCCTTCACAAGCGTTCGCACCGACGTTGGTTTCACGGAAGGCGAGCCCCGTCATCCAGCGCGCCAAGTTCGCCGAGCTGATGGCGTTTTGGAAGCAGCAAGAACTCGGCCAGGCGCCGGAACCCACGCCAAAAGGCAAGCAACCAGCGCAAAACCTTCCACCAGAGCCCGGCGCCGTGCCGGAAGACGTGAAGCAGGACAACCCGGCGCTCACGCAGCAAGAGGACAAAGGCGAGGATGCGAAATCCGCCGGTGGCTATGCCCCCTACGGAGCGTACGCGGGCGCCGGCAAAGCGACCGACTTCGATTCCGTCTCCACGGGCACCGAAGTAGAGGATGCGAAGGGCTCAACCGGGCACTACAACAACTACAACCGGTTCGATCCCGGCGACGACGCAAAAGGCTCAACGGGCCATTACAACAACTACAACCGGTTCGATCCCGGCGGCGACGACGCAAAAGGCTCGACGGGGCACTACAACATGGCGCCCCGTTTCTCCGGCCTGATGGATTCCAACATTACCGCTTCATCTCAGGTCAGCGTGACGGTGAGCGGTGACAACTCCGCGCCACAAGACGAAGCGAAGGGGCCCACCCGCTACAACCAGGCGCCGCAGAATTTGCTTGGGAGCGACGAAAGCAAGTCGAACGGGCAGCTGACAATTTCCTCGCCAGTCAGCACGACGTTGACTCCAACGGAATCATCGCCTTACCAGGCGCCGGTACCCCGGGGCCAGGTCGTTGGCAACAAAACTCAGGTGAAATACCTTGGCACGGATGAGGCTCGGGACGAATTCGAGCTCAAAGTCGGCGGAAGCGTGACCCAGGGTGGCCAGCCGTACGACACCTCCGCCATGTACAGCAAGTTCAAGGGCGATGGCTTCGCGATTTACGTCATGGGCCAGGACGGCCGTTTTTATTCCACGTCCCACAAGATCGGCCTCTTTCACCATTCCAGCTTCCTCGGCGGCGGCGCCGTTGCCGGCGCAGGGGAGATAAAGGTCGTCGGTGGGACAATCCAATACATCACCAACAAGAGTGGGCACTACTGGCCGGGCGACAGGGAATTGACGCAAACGTTGCATGCACTCGAAGGTGCGAGCGGGTTCTCCTCAGCGAAGCTTGCGCGCCTGATGCCCGGCGGCGGCGTGCAGGACCCTTACCCAGACGGGGCTGCCGGCTTCCTGCGAGACAGGCCCATGGTTGGCGGCAGCGGGAACAAGGACGCCATCAAGTACGACGTCAAGGACATGGAGGCCTCGAACAAGGGCGAGGACACGACATCCCTCGCGCTGGTTCGCCAGATTCTCAAGCACTACGTCGGCCAGGCTCAGCAGGGCAAGCTCCGGAAGTTCAACAAGCCGAACCCGGAATTTGGCAAGACGTTCGAAGATCTGAAGCTCCTCGTCCTTGCCGAATTTGGCTGGAACGAAGCGGATACGGTCACCTACCAGGCTGTCCTCGAAAACTGGAATAACGACAGGCCAATTGGCGCGGTGGCCGGTTCCCAGCCGCCGCCAGTGCCAACCCCCTCAGACTCGTCACTCTGGACGCCTACCCCGACCGATTCGTCCATCGCGCTCGCGTCGTCTGGCGCCGGAACGGCCTCCGTTTCGGCCGACGGCCGCGACTACGATGCCGAGCTCGCTGAGCTGCTCAAATCGAACCCCAGCCCCGACTGGAACGCTCTGGGCTTGAAAGACGAGAGCTTCGGCTGGGCCGTCAAGACGGATATGGGTGGCTTTCGCAGCGCGTCGGCGAAGGACAAAGTGCTGCTCCTCAAGGGTGAAAAGACCATCGACGAGCTGTAATGACCTCCCGCTACGCCGTCGGAGAACTCATTGGCGAACGCTACCGTGTGCACCGCATTGCAACTGGCGGCATCGGCGAGGTGTACTTCTGTTTCGATGAGGTCGCGAAAGCGCCCCTTGCGCTGAAGACGTTGCAGGCGCGCTTTCTTCAGCCCTCGTCGCGGAACGACCGCCTCCGCGCCAGGCTGGAAGCGGAAGCGGCGATCTGGGCGAGCCTGGACAAGCATCCAAACGTGGTGCGCTGTTTCTACCTGACCTCGATCGGCCACGCGCCGTTCCTGTGCATGGAGTGGATAGCCCACCCGGATCACGCCAACGTCAGCCTGCATCGCCTTGTGGCGAAAGACGGCCCGCTTGACCTTCGCCGCGGCCTGACAGTGGCCATCGAGGTGTGCCGCGGGCTGCTGCATATCGCCGAAAAGCAGCCAAGCTTCGTCCATCGAGACCTGAAAGTAGAAAACGTCCTTATCGGCGCTTCGGGCGTGGCCAAGGTGACCGACTTCGGCTTTTCGCTCGTCGAGGGCGGCGTCCGCATGGCGGCACCCGACCGGCCAGGATTGAGCATCCCAATGCCCGAGCAAGTCGTCGGCACGCCAACGACGATGGCGCCGGAGCAGTGGAAGCGCGGCATTGTCGATGTGCGCGCCGACGTTTATGCGATGGGCTGCATTCTCTTCCGAATGCTCATGGGCCACGGTCCGTTCAAAGGCGAGCAGCGTGACGACTATCGGGCCGCCCACTGCGACACGCCGGCTCCGATGCTCAGCGACGGCTTTCCGTCGGAGATCGTCGAGATCGTCGACCGCTGCCTCGCCAAGTCACCGGGCGACCGCTTTCAGACGATGGCGGAACTTCTCGAAGCGCTGGAGTCGGTGTACGTGGCCAGCTTCGGTGAGCGATTATCCCCACCTCCGCCGCTCGACGAACTGACTGCCGACGAGCGCATCAACCGCGGCAACACGTACTACCACCTTGGCCGCTGCGGCGACGCACTCCTGGATTTCGATGCCGTCCTCGAAACAGAGTTGTTGCCGGCGGCGCTGTATGGGCGGGCCCTGGCGCACCAGG
>DATNET010000024.1:0-3625 GCA_035606745.1 Tepidiformaceae bacterium | reverse complement strand
GTGAGGTAGGCAATCTGCGGGTCGAGCATGGTGACTGCGCTGCCGGATGCCGAGAGCCGATGGGCAAGGTGGCGCACGAGGCCGGCGCGGGTAACGCACGCTTCGGGGTCGAAGACGAAGTGGCTGACGGGCGTGCATTCGGGCGGCGACTCTGGTGCCGTGGAATCGAGCTCGCAGGGCAGCGCGCTGGAGCTGCGAAGGAGCACTGCCCTGCGTAGACCGGGCGCCGCACCCGCGCCGGTCCACAGCGTTGCTTCGCGCATGGAGCGCCCGACCTGGACGAATTCGGCTTCGGCGGCGGGAGGGATGTGCTGGTGGTCGATGCCCGGCGGCGCTTTCATTACGCCAGCGGCAGCCCGTTCCAGGAGTTCGAGCGCGGCCGTCCATGTTGGGGAGAAGGCGGCTGGATCGAAGCGGCGGCCGGACGGTCCACGGCGGGAGGGGTCGAGCACGACCGCCCGATTTGCGAGCTGGAGGGGTGGAGACGTGGCATCGGCTACGACGACGCTCGCGCCGGGGACGTTGGCACTTGCCAGCAGGGCGGTCGCGGGCGTGCGATCGCAGCCGACGGTCTCCAGGCCGGCCGCCGCGCTGGCACGGAGGTCGCCGCCGAGGCCACAGGTGAGGTCCGCCACAGGCAGGCCGAGTTGTGCGAGGCGTGAGCCGCGGCGGCGGGCGACGAGCGGGTGGGTCATCATCTCGAGGCCTTCGGCGGTGAGGAGCCAGCTGGCAGGGTCGTCGAGGCGGCCGGTGGCCCGGGAACGAAGCGTAACCTGTTCGGCGAGCGCGGAGGATTCCTCTGGCGCGTGCTGCTTGCGCAGTTGTGATGCGAGTTGGTTGATGGAAAGCGTCGCGAATTCGGGCGGCAGGGCCTGGAGAGCTTCGCGGCCGCGGTTCGAGACGAGGTAGCGGGCGCGGGCGATGTCCACGCCTCCAGTCTGGGGCAAGTCGCGGGCGGACGCTTCCGCGTAGGCAGCCTCGCGGGTGTGGGCCTCGCTGCTATGCTCAGGCCGTGGCGAACGTACTTTGCATGGACTTTGACGACACGATCGTGCTCGATAACACGGCGAGACAGATCTTCGAGCGGTTTGCGGCGCCGGCGTGGCGCGACGCGGAAGCGCATTACCAGCGGCGGGAACTTTCCGTCGAGCAGTTCAACGCGACGGCGCTGGACCTGGTGGAGGCATCGAGCGAGGAGATCCAGGAGTTCGCGCGTGGCGCGGCGCGGCTGCGGGAGGGATTCCTTCGTCTGACGGATTGGGCGCACTGGCATGGTTGGCTGGCAGTGGTCGTGAGCAACGGCTTCAACCTGTATGTCGACCCGATCCTGGATGACCTTGGGCTGGACCGCGTCGCGCGGCATGTGGGGCGCGCGCGGTTCGACTACCGGTGGCGGCTGAGCTACCTCAGCCCGCGGGGCATCGACGTACAGGAGGGGTTCAAGGTCGGTTACGCGGCGGCGTTTCGCGACGCGGGGGATTTCGTGGTGTACATCGGTGATGGCGAAAGTGATGTGCCGGCGGCGAGGCTTGCGCCCGTGGTGTTTGCGCGCAGCACGCTGCTCGAGCGGCTTGCGGGAGAGCATCCGCGCCTGTTCCCGTTCGAAACGTTCGACGATGTCGTGGCGGTGTTGGAGCGGGAGGCTGAGTCGTGGCTGGCGGCAGGTCCGGGAGACGGGGCGCCCAAGCCCGGGAACAGATGAACGGCGGGTAGCGGCGACGTGTAGGATGGCGGCAGACGAGACGGGTACATGGAGTGGCTAACAATGGGCGCCTTGCGTTTCTTCGGGCGGTTGTTTCGCGGGTCTGACTGGGAGGTTATGGAGCAGGCTGAGGCTCAGCCGGAAGCGCCGCTTGCATTGCCGGCCCAGATCATGCTTGGCGATGCCTCGGTGGAGTTGCGGTATCTGACGGCGGAGGACGGGCCCGCAATCCTGGCGTTTGCGCGCACGCTGCCGCCCGGCGACCTGCTCTTTTTGCGGCGGGACATCACGCGGCCGGAACAGGTGGACAACTGGCTGCACGAGGCGTCGGCGGGGCTCGCGACCACGATCCTGGCGTTGCAGGACGGGCAGATCGTGGGCTACGCGACGGTGGCTGCGGATGGCCTGACATGGACCCGCCATGTGCGCGAGCTGCGGGTGCTGGTAGCGCCGCGGATGCGCGGGCACCACCTCGGCCGCAAGCTCGTGGAAGAGGCGTTTGCGGTGGCACGGCAGCAGGGTGCGCGGAAGATGATGGCGCAGATGACGGTCGACCAGGAATCGGCGATTGCGGCGTTCAAGCGGATAGGGTTCCAGGCGGAAGCGCGGCTGCACGGCCAGGTGATCGACCGCAAGGGAGAGCTGCACGACCTGCAGATCATGAGCCTGAATGTGGATGAATTCGAAGCGAAGCTTGAGCTCGCGTCGTCGCGGCCGGCGGATTTCCCACTCTGATCGAAGTGCGGCTCCGCGGGCGCCACGAGCCAAGCATGAATTGAAGGCGCGGCTTCGTCGTCGGCTTGACCTGTTAATTGACACTTAGTATCGTTGGCTCTTGAAGAGACAGAGTCTCAGTTTGGACGGCGGATAAATGGCTCCGACCCGGCGTCTCGGGAGCACCGCGAAGGTGGGCCTGCTGGCAGCGATGTTCGTAGCTGCGCTGGGCGTGGCGTCGTGCGGGACGGGCAACGCGGCAGTCGGATCGAGCGATGGCAAGGTGCATGTGCTTGCGGCGGAGAGCTTCTGGGGGAACGTCGCAGCGCAGCTGGGTGGCGACAGAGTTTCGGTGAGGAGCGTCATTGCGAACCCGAACACGGACCCGCACGACTATGAGGCGACGCCCTCGGACGCGCGGGCCGTGGCCTCGGCGCAGTACGTGGTCTACAACGGCTTCGGTTACGACCCGTGGACGGGCAAGCTCCTTGACGCGAACCCGAGTAAGACGCGGGTCGAGCTGAACGTGCAATCGCTGCTCGGGCTCAAGAGCGATGACAACCCGCACCGCTGGTATTCCCCGGACGACGTTTTGAAGGTCGTGGAGCAGATGACGAGCGACTACAAGCGACTCGACCCGGCGGATGCGGCGTTTTTCGATGCACAGCGGACGGACTTCGTGGCGAACGGGCTGAAGGACTACACCGCACTCGTGCAGGAGATACGGCAGCGGTACGCGGGGACGGCGGTTGGGGCGACGGAGAGCATCGTGTCGCCGCTGGCGGACGCGCTTGGGCTGAAGTTAGTTACGCCGTATTCGTTTCTGCAGGCGATTAGCGAGGGGACGGACCCCACCGCACAGGACAAGGCGACTATCGACCGGCAGGTTGCTTCGAAGCAGATAGCGGTGCTGCTGTTCAACACGCAGAATGCGACGCCGGACGTGCAGCGGATGGTCGACGCAGCGAAGGCGAACGGGATCCCGGTGGTCGACGTCACGGAGACGCTCGAGCCGCCGGGCGCATCGTTCCAGGATTGGCAGACGCGGCAGCTCCGCGCGCTTGCGGCTGCTCTTGCAACCGGGGTAGGGAGATGAACCCAATCAGCCGTAGGGAGGTGGCGACGGTGGCGGATGAAGCGCCGCGCGGCCCAGCGATCTGGCTGCATGGCGCGAGCGTGCGGAGGGGGAACCGTGTTATCTGGGAAGGC
>DATNET010000023.1:0-4144 GCA_035606745.1 Tepidiformaceae bacterium | reverse complement strand
GGCGGTGCAGGAAGCACTGCTCCACATCTTCGAGCAGTGGGACGGCCGGGGCTTCCCGGATGGCCTGCCCGGCGAGCGAATTCCACTCATTTCGCGCATCATCCTCGCCGGGTTCATGCTCGGCCCGGTGCACCGCGCCTCGGGTCGGGCGGCAGCGAGCAAGGTCGCCCGCGAGGGGCGCGGCACCATCTTCGACCCTCGCGTCGCCGATGCGTTTTCGAGGCTTGCGAGCAGCGATACCTTTTGGTCAGAGCTGGAGGATCCGGATCTGTGGGCACGTCTCCGCGCCATGGAGCCGGGCGCTCAGAGCGAGCTTTCCGAGCACGAACTCGACATCGTAGCGGAGGCGTTCGCCGACTACATCGACCTCAAGGCGAACCATCTCGCGGCGCATTCGCGCCGGGTGGCCTCGCTCGCCGCCGCGGTAGCGATTCAGATCGGCTGGACGCCCGAAATGACGCGCCAGGTCCGGCTGGGCGGACTCCTGCACGACCTTGGCCTCGTCACGGTCCCGAGCTTCACGCTCCTCAAGCCCGAAAGTGAACTGAGCGTCGCCGAACGTGAGTGTGTGCGCTTGCATCCTTACCAGGGCGGCAGGATACTCGCAAGTCTGCCGGGCTTCGAACCCGTTGTCGAGATCGTTCGGGCGCATCACGAGCGCTACGACGGAAGCGGGTCGCCACTCGGGCTTCGCGCCAACCAGATTCCACCCGGCGCCCAGGTCGTCGCGGTCGCCGACCGCTACGACGACCTCACGCACGATGTCCCGGGCCGGCGCAGCCGGGGACGCGCAGCAGCTCTCGAACTCCTGCGTCGCGAAGTCGGCAGCGGATTCGCGCCCGACGTAGTCGCCGGGCTCGAGCGGGCGCTGGACGGGCTGCCCGCACCTGCTAATCAGGTGTCCCTCCCCGGTGAACTCACGGAGCGCGAAGCTGAGGTGCTTCGGCTGGCCTCGCGCGGCCTCAACCGCCGCGACATTGGGGACCGTCTCGGAATCAGCGAGCACACGGTGCGCCATCACCTCAGCCACATCTACGACAAGATCGGCGTGACGACGCGCGTCGGCGCAACGCTCTGGGCCCTCGGCCACGACCTTTTTCCCTAGGCCGGCCTGACCAGCTCGCGGGGCCAACCCGGCAGACTTCCCAAATATAGGACGCTCGTCCGATGCGCGGCAGCACCGCGCTGAGCAGCATTGCAACCATCCTGAAACAGAGGTTGCAACATGACAGTAGCTTCCACCCCTACCGCAGATGCCGAAAGACTCAAACGTCTACCCGAACTGATGAGCGTAGGCCGCTTTTCCGAAATCGAAGCGCTCTTGCTCGCCCATGACGTCCGCCTTCGCGCCCTCCTTCCCCGCGGCCCTGAGACCCAGGTCGGTGCGGAAGTGGTGGCTCAGCGCATGCGGGACTGGTTCGACCGCCCGGCCATTCGGCTCGAAAGCTGCTGCGTGGAACCAGTCGGCGACCGCTGGGCGTTGGCTTATCGGATGCTTGTGGGCGCCGGCGCGGAGCGGACCGCGGTGGAGCAACACTGCATTTGTGAGGTGGACGATGGCAGGATTCGAATGATCGACCTCGTTTGCTCCGGCTTCCGGCCTTTTCCCGAAGACGTCAGTGACGTCGTGGGCCAGCGTTTCGACGCTGAGACGCTGGGCTGCGCCGACGGGCTGGCACAGGCCTTCCGTGAACGAATGGCGTCGGTCCCGGTGAGCGGATTGCTGGAAGTCACGACGGCTGACCCGGCGGCCCGTGAGGACCTTCCGCCAATGGCAAGGATGCTCGGCCACGCTGTCCTCAGCATCGAACCTCACCCCGATGGCCGCACGACAATCGTCGTGCAACGCGGAAAGTGAACCAGGAGGAGATGGTCGAGATGCCCAATCGAATGTTGTTTACCTGCACGCACGGCCGTGAGGAAGCGGAGCGGGCCACCCTTCCCTTCATAGCCGCTAACGTCGCGGCGACCGCCGGCCAGGGCGCTGTGGTCGTCTGCACCGTCGATGCTGTCTGGCTCGGGACCACCGACGGTGCCTGCGGTGTCGAGGCTCCCGGCTTGCCCGCGCTCGAGTCGCTCTTTGGCGAATTCATCGCGAACGGAGGAGAGGTCTGGCTCTGTGGTGCGTGCACGAAGCCACGCGGCATCGGCGAAGACGGGCTGCGGCCCGGTGCCAGGATCGTCGGTGCAGCCAAGATCATTGAAGAAATAGCGAACGGGGCGCGCTCAATCGCGTTCGCTTGACGCGAAACAGTCCTCAGTGCAGCCAAGGCGGCCCGGCAGATTCATCTGCCGGGCCGCGTTGGTTCTGACTGCCTATCCCCAGCGCGGCTGTTCGCCGAGGTCAATGCCCAGCACCGTCTTGCCGACGACTTCGTGCACGAACAGCGAATTGGCCGGATGGAACCCACCGCAGCGGACGTCGCGGTACAGCCGTTCGAGTTCGTTGCTCTTGAACATCCCCGCACCACCCGAGATCGTCATCGCGCGGTCCACGATCTCTTTCGCACCTTCGACGCAGTGGTGCTTCATCGCCACAAGCTTCATCGGCCAGGAATGTCCGAAGTCGGCGCCAGCATCCCAATCGGCGGCGACGCGATCAACGTGCGCCGCCATGCCTTCGAATTGGATCTGCATCGCCGCAAGCTCGTGCTGCACTTCGGGGTGGTACGCCATCGAGCGGCTCAGCGCCAGGGACGTGCGCTTCTTGGCCGTCGCCACTGCGAGGTCAATCACACGCTGAGCGATCCCGGTGTAGATGCTCGCGAAGGTCGGTTCAGCCCAGGCGAAGATGGACAGGACGAAGAGGTCCGGTGTGCCTGCCGGGAGCACACGTGCGATGTAGCGATCAGGCACGAATGCGCCCTCAAGAATCGTGTCGTCGCTGCGCGTGGCGCGCATTCCCAGCGTGTCCCACGTCTCCTCGATCCGGTATCCGGGCGTATCGCGAGGCATGAACGCATGGACGATCTGGCCGTCGGCGGTCATGCCGTGAAGGCCCAGCCGCGTCCACACGGGGCTCAGGCTGCCGAAGATTTTGTGGCCGGTAAAGCGATAGCCGCCATCCACCCGTTCCGCCTTCGTCGTGGCAAGAAAGAGCGGCAGCTCCGCGCCGGATTCTCCGTGGCCGGCTGCGAACACCTCGCCCGCCGCGGCTTCCCGGAGCAGCCACTCCAGGGAGTTGTCGCCCATCGCGCGCATGGTCGCGGCCACGCCAGTCCAGTACATGTGCATGTTCGTGGCAAGCGCTGTGGCGGGCGCGTGATACGCAAGCTGCCGAAGACGGCTGCAGTAGTCCGAAAGCGACGCGCCATCGCCGCCCAGGTCCGCCGGGATCACGTACTTGAGGTAGCCGCTATTGCGGAGCTCCTCGAAGTCTTCGGTAAAGAACTTGTTCTGCCGGTCGTATTCCGGGGCGCGCGCCGCAAAGCGGGCGAGCATGTCTTCGGCAAGGGCGGGTCGGTCGAGCACTGATGTCACTGGAACACTCCTCACACTATGTTGAACAACGTTATACTCACTTTGTCCCGATAGGTCAATGCAATGTGGCGTTGCGGGATGTAATTTGCGTCACATAGGGAAAGAGTGATAATGAACGACATGGGAAGGAAAGAGGCCGAGGCAGAGGAAGCCAAGCTGGATTTCGGGCAAATCCTCAAGGACATCCAGCTGGATGCCGGCGCTGATGCCGATCGCCTGGACGCGGATGTCACGGTCGACCTCTGGTTCTGCGCCTTCCTTCGGCGATTCTCGCGGTTCGGCTACTTTACGTACGGGCCTATCACCATAGATGTCCGGCTCGTGAGTGACCTCGTGGAACGGACGGCCGGGCCGAGGACGACGGTCCAGCGCCGCTACGGCGAAGATTGGGTGCGCTTTTCCCTCCTGCTCGCCGATGAAGCGCGCCGCGGCGGCCAACGAACGGTCGACGAGCTCCATCTCCTTCTCGCCTTCATGCGATGGCCAGAAGGGCTGCCAGCACGAGTCTTCGGTGAGCTCGGGGTTACGCGGGAGCAGGTGGAGTCGTTTTCGCATACGGCGCCGGGGACGCCAGGCGATGGACGCTTGTTCTCGCCGGAGGACGCGGCCGCCTACCTCGGCGTTCACGTCCAGACGGTCCGCGCATGGATCCGTTCGGGAAGGC
>DATNET010000022.1:0-3599 GCA_035606745.1 Tepidiformaceae bacterium | reverse complement strand
CGACCTCGATACGGGTGCGGCATTCGCTGATGATGGCGCGGAAGGAGAACTTACCGGCGCTCCGCAGGCGCTGGCGGAAGTCGGCGACGCGGTCGTTGAGGGTGAGGCCGCGATCGCGGACGATCACTGCGCGAGGCTCCGGGGGCGTGCGGGCGAGCATTTCGGCCATGATGGCGCAGAGCTTTTCGAGGGTGACTTTGCCGAGACCGGCGCCGGCGGCCGCGATGGGAGCGGGAGCGAGGCGGGTGTAGTTTCGGAGGCCGGCGGCCTGGCGTTGTTCGAGGAGGTCGACGACCTGGGTGAATCGCTTGTACTCGCGGAGCATGTCGACGAGTTCGCGGCCAACTTCGTCGTCTTCGAGCAGTTGCGGCGGCGCTTCGGGGGCGCGTGGAAGCAGCGCCCTCGATTTGAGGTAGATCAGTTTTGCGCCGACGGAAACGAATTCGGCGAGCGCGCCGGGGTCGAAGCCTTCGCCATCGCGGATCGCGTGGAGGTACTGGTCGGTCACGCTCACGAGCGAGACGGCCGTGATGTCGAGGTCGTCTCGCTCGATGAGGTGAAGCAACAGATCGAGGGGGCCCTCGAAGACGGGGAGGCTAATCTCGGCCATGGCTCCTGACAGGCTCACGCTTCCCCGCGGGAGCGCGCCTGCGCCGGTCCTTCGACCACCTCCGTCAGCGCGCCGCTGCAGACGCTCCCACTCCTGAGAGAGTCCGCTCGACCGCGGCAGCAATAGCGGAGACCGAGCGCATCATCCGGGCGAATCGGTCGTATGTCAACGATTGTGCGCCGTCGCTGAGCGCGTGGTCGGGGCTCGGGTGGACTTCGATCATGAGCCCATCGGCGCCGGCGGCGACGGCGGCCATCGCCACTGGCGCGACGAGTTGGTAGCGGCCGGTGCCGTGGCTGGGGTCGGCGATGACGGGCAGATGGCTCAACTCTTTGACGAGAGGGATGGCGTTGACATCGAACGTGTTGCGGTAGGCTGTCTCGAAGGTGCGGATGCCGCGTTCGCAGAGGACGACGTTGGGATTGCCCTGGGCGAGGATGTATTCCGCAGCGAGGAGCCACTCCTCAATGGAGCCGCTGAGCGCGCGCTTGAGCATCACGGGCTTCTTGCACTTGCCGACTTCATCGAGGAGGGTGAAATTTTGCATGTTTCGTGCGCCGATCTGGACGATATCGGTGTGCTCGCAGACGGCGTCGAGGTCGCTCACGCTCATCAGCTCGGTGATCACGGGCAAGCCGGTTTCCTTGCCGGCTTCGGCGAGGAACGAGAGTGCTTCCGGGCCGAGGCCGCGGAAGGCGTAAGGCGAGCTGCGGGGCTTGTAGGCGCCGCCGCGCAGCATGTTGGCCCCGGCGGCCTTGACGGCGCGGGCAACATCGAAGATCTGCTCGACGCTTTCGATGGAGCACGGACCGGCCATGACGACAAGCTCATCGCCGCCGATGTGGACGCCGTTGCCGACATCGATCACGGTGTTGGCCGGGTGGAATTCGCGGCTGACGAGCTTGTACGGCTTGGTGACGCGGTGCACGGATTCGACGTGGGGCATCGCTTCGAACATGCCCTGGAGGGCTGGCTCATCGGGGCCGATGACGCCGATGATGCTGCGCTCTGTGCCTACGGAGACGTGGGCCTGGTGGCCGGTTTCCCTGACGCGGGCGACGATGAGGTCCATATCAGCCGGAGAGGCCTCCGGGGAAACGACGATGATCACTGAGAAATCTCCATTGGACGGTGGCTTGAGCTGCGGCTTGAGCTGCGGCCTGGGCTGCGGCGTGGTTCGAGTGCCGGGCTGTTGGCTCCGCTGCGGCGGATTCTGGTCGCATTCGAGGATCGCCAGATTCGAAGCGAGGATGCCGCTAACGGGCGGTGCTGAAGTCGCTGGTAGCGAGGTCTGGACGTAACCGGGCGGCATCCCGGAGGTAGACGTGCTGGATTTCATGTTGACCCTTCTCGGTGTTCAGGTGGAGAAGGACTCGGATACAGAGCGGAAGCATGCCGGGCACGGCCATTTCGTGGCTTTGCATCAAGGGTACGCGCGTCCAGCCAAGCTGGCGGGCGGCGACCGCCGGGAATTCGGCGTAGACATCCGGCGTGGTTGTCATCCACGCCGAGGCGATGTCCTCAGTCTCGATGCTATTCAACTCGACCATGGCCATGAGCAATTCACGGGTAACGGCAAGGATCTCTTCCTTGTCGTTGGCGGTCACAGTTGTTGCGCCACGGACGCCGCGTACGGGCATTCGCGCAGATCCTCCTCCAGGGGGTTCGAACGGGTAGGGCGGTGCCGTTACAGGTGGAGGTTAAAGACTCCGGCCTGCGGACACCCATAAGTTCGGCCCACATGGGGCCAACGCCACGCCCAGCGGCGCTCGTTGTCCTCATGTTGGGCCGAAATCACCTGCCCGCTAATGGCCGGAAACATTCTCCACAAACTCCCTGACGCTCTGCGCGATATCCGGGCCCCGATCAAGACTGCCCGGCTTCGACAGGCGGCTCGTGGCCGCGTCAATGCAGGCGATTATAGCAGAGCCGATGACAGCCGCATCTGCCAGCTTACCGATGGCTTCCACGTGGGCGCGAGTGCTCACACCAAAGCCTACGGCGAGGGGCAGCCGGGTGTGGCGCCGCACGCGCGCGAGGAACTCAGGCAGGGCTTCGGGCGAGACGGCCGCACCGCCGGTCGTGCCAGTAACGCTGACGCAGTAGATGAAGGCATCGGCGACGGCGTCGAGCTTCGCGACCCGGTCCTCGGCCGTCGTGGGTGCGACGAGCGGCACGAAACTCATGTCGTTCGCGCGGCACGCGGCGACGAACACGCCAGCCTCTTCGGGAGGGAGGTCGACAATGATGAAGCCATCGCCGCCCGCATCGTGGGCGAGTTTGGCGGCGCGCTCTTCGCCAAGGGAGAGGATGGGGTTGTAGTAGCCCATGAAGAGCACGGGTGCGCGCAACCCCTGCCTGCGTGCCTCACGTACGAAGTCGAAGCATTGGACCATGGTGACGCCGTGTTCGATGGCGATCTGGTTGGCGTGCTGGACGGTTGCGCCATCGGCGAGAGGGTCGGTGAAGGGTACGCCGATTTCGATGACATCGGCGCCGCCGGCTTCCATGGCAAGCAAAATCGGCACGGTGTCTTCGGGGGCAGGGTAGCCACCGGTGACGTACGGGATGAACAATGGGCGGCCATCGGTTCGGCCGGATTCGAAGACTTCACGTAACCGTTTCGACATTGCTATCCCCCTGCGGCGAACAACAGCACAAGGCTGATGGAATTGAACAGGATGTGGAAGATGATGCTGTGCCAGAGGGTCGAGCGGGACCAGTAGACCCACGACATAATGAGGCCGACGACCATGAATGGAATGATGCTCCCAAGGTCCGAGTGGGCGCCGGCGAAGAGAAAGGCAGAGACCCCCGCCGCGGGCCAAAATCCCCAGCGGAGCAGCCCGCCGAACACGAATCCGCGGAAGAAGAGTTCTTCGGAGAGGGGTGCGAGGACAGCGGCGATGCCGGCAGCCATTGCTGCGGTCCAGCCGTTGCGGAGCACTTCGGCGTGGATCGTGGGGTCGGGGGTGAGGATATCTATCCC
>DATNET010000021.1:0-4008 GCA_035606745.1 Tepidiformaceae bacterium | reverse complement strand
ATTGTTGTTGCAGGGCGAAAACCGATGGTTGAACGGGTTGACGCACGGGCTGCACGCCAGGTCCGCGCGGAGGACGCGGGTGTTGGGGCCGAGCGGGCCGAAGACGGCCGGCGTCTCGGGGCCGAACAGCACGATCGAGGTGATGTCCGTCAGCGACGAAAAATGGCCCGGCCCGCTGTCATTGGTAACCAATACGTCGGCCAGGGTGTAGAGGACGATGAGTTCGCGCAGGGTGGTGTGCCCGGCGAGGCTCAGAGTTCGGAGGCCGATGTCGGCGGCGATCCGCTCGGCCGCTTCGCGTTCGGACGGCGCGCCGGTGATCGCAATGGTCACGTCCGGGTGCTCGGCGGCAATTCGCCGGCCCAACTCGATGAACCGCTCGGTCGGCCAGCGTCGAAGCGGGAGCAAATCGCTGGCATTCGGATTCAGCAGGATGATCGGCTCGTCCACTGGACGGCCCGCAACCTGGGCCAGCG
Source organism: Tepidiformaceae bacterium (assembly GCA_035606745.1). Lineage (GTDB taxonomy): Bacteria > Chloroflexota > Dehalococcoidia > Tepidiformales > Tepidiformaceae > DATNET01. Next base: position 3,532 of record DATNET010000021.1, on the reverse strand, counting down.
TCTGGCGGACCTTCTCCACTTCCGCTTCCGAAGGTTGGAATCGCGGCGCGCTGTAATCGACCGCCGGGGCCGGCACCTTCATCATGGGGACTTCGGTCGGATCGCCTCGAAGCGCCTCCACGAGCAGGTAATACGCGGCCGCCACGTGCAGAAATGGATTGTATTGGACGCGATGGGTCAGCAGGTCCCCACGGTAAGGTCCTTCGCTGGTGAAGCGGTGGAGGCCGACGCGACGCGTGGCTCCTGTCAAGAAGGCCAGGATGGCTGATGCGCGGGAGAAGAACTCCATGTCAACCGTCGCATCGATCCCAAGTCGTCGGGCCTTCCAGGTGGTTCGCAGCAGGTCCCACAGCAACAGGGCGCCGCTGCCTGTGCGGACGACCAGCACGTTTTCGCGGGGAACCAGTTCCAGCAGATCGATGATGAAACGGTTTTCTTCAAAAACCCAGAAGTACACGTTCTCGCGGCCCACCATCTCGACGGCCCGCTCGATGGCCCGGTACGCCAGCACCGTCGCGCCCTGCTCGATCATCTTCACCAGCAGGATTCTGTTGATCGGGCTGGGATGGCGCGCCGGCAGCACCACTGATGCTGCCCGCCGGAGCAGCGTCAGCGCAAAGCACACCGGCTTTCCCACCCAGAAATCGAGTCTGCGGACGACATGCGGGTTCAAATCCAACTACCTCGATGGCCGGGTCAACAAGTACATGACAATCCTTCGTTCGTTACGGCCGCTGAAGAATAGCACGTTCGTCTGTCTCTGCACGGTGTACCCGTACATTTTCTCGAAGGCCTCCACATGCCCGCCGACCCACAACAGCGAAGGCATTTTGGCAAAATCAGGTTGCTCGTCAAAGTAGTCGAAGGCGGTGGCCCGTGAGCCGACGCCGACGCACCAGACGTCCGGCTGCCCGGGCATGTAGAAGGCGAGTTCACCGGCATCTTCGTGACGATTGGTAACAACCGGAACCCCGCTCTGGTTTGCCTCGTTTGCCACCGCGCGAGCGTATTCGCGCCAGCCGGTCAGATCCGTCAGGGCATGCGGCAAATGGTACGGCAGGTTGATCATCCACCGTGTGACCGGCGGGATCAGGATCACGTGCATCACGACCAGCACGCCCAGCGCGATTTGCACGCCGGCATGTGCGAAACGCAATCGCACGCCATTCCAATTTTCGCTCAGCCAGCGAGCGATCAACATGCTGGCAGGGAAGTATGCGAAGGCAGGCCAGTTGGCTTCGCCGTGGTGTGATTTGAGGAAGGTGATTCCAAAGAAAACCAACGGCAGCGTGGCCGACCAGAACAGGACCCGTTCGACTTGAGTCGTTTTCTTGTAGCGACGCCAATAGACGATCAGAACGAGAATAGTCAGGCCGAACAGGACTGGCGTCCAGATTCCCGCCTGGCCACCCAGATACGTGCCCACATCCGTCCAGAACCGGGCAAACGCCTCGCCCGCAGACGATGATGGCGCGGATTCATTCTCCATGCCATGGAAGAGTTGGAATCGGAAAGATGCCCACTGATGGGTGTAGTTCCACCAGATGTCGGGCAGGAAAACAACCAGTGAGAGGATGCCGCCGAGATAAATCCAGGGCCTGCGGTAATGAGCCAGTCCTTTGCGCGAGAAGAGCATTGCCAGGGCGACCGATCCGGGAGCAAAACGGCCGTGTATTTGGAGAGCAGCGCCAGGCCGGTGAACAGGCCGAACAACAGCCACAGGCCGGCGGGGTGCTTCCACGATGCAGGCGACGGATCGGATTGATCATCACGATGGGCGATCAGAACCGCGACCGAGAGGGCACAGACGGAGAAGAACGCGGCGGGGGTGTCGGGGGTGAAGAAGTTGGCCAGTCCCGCCAGCAGCGGGCTGGTGAGCCAGATGACGGCGACCCATACCGCGGCCCGCGGGTCGCCCAGCACTCGTCGCGAGAGTCGAACGACGATGACCATCGCCCCCAGGGCCATCAGGACGGCCATGAGCCGAACGCCGATCTCCACAGACCCGACCGCGCGAATCCCCAGCCACATGAGGTACGCGATCATCGGCGGATGATCGAAGTACCCCGCGGCCAAATGCCTGGTCCACGTCCAGTAGAACGCCTCGTCGGGGATGAGCTGCACGATGGCGGCGTAGATCAGCCGGATGCCCAGGAACACCGGCACCAGTCGGAAGAAGAATTGAAGCTCATCCGTCTTCGGACTCACGGACGGGAAGGAGGGTCTTAAGGTTTTGTTGCTCATTGCTGCGATGCCGCACCCATTCCTGGCGCGGGGCAGGAGTTTAGCAACGTAGCCGTAGAATTCATTGCGATGTATCTGTGACACGGGTTTAAACCCGTGTCACAACACAGCGGGCAGGGATCAGAACCGCCCCTTGCGTCCAACCAGCGTCTTTTCCAGCAGCTTCTCCAGCGTGTCGCAGACGCGCTCAATCTGCTTGCGGGTCATCCGGTTGAAGAACGGCAGCGCCAGCGTTCGGGCCGAGACGTATTCGCAGATGGGAAATGCCCCGGGCTGATAGCCGAATTTTTCCGCGACGTACGGCTGAAGATGAATGGGCGGGAAATAGTTGTTGCAGCCGATCCGTTCGGCGCGGAGCTGCCGCATGATCTCGTCGCGATCGCCGGGCTCGAACAGGTCGTTGAGACGCACGACGAAGACGAACCAGCTCATGTGCGTGTCGTCTTCGAGCGTGGGGAGGATCAGATACCGGTTGGTCATCAGCCGCTCGATGTAGTGGTGGGCGACTTTTCTGCGGCTTTCGAGAATTTCATCGAGCCGCTGCATCTGGGCGACGCCCAGTGCGGCGTTGAGCTCGCTCATGCGGTAGTTGTAGCCCAGCCGCTGATGGGCGAGCCACGACATCCCCTCGCGGCCCTGGTTTCGAAGCGCGCGACATGCCCCTGCAAAGACGTCATCGTCGGTCACGATCATCCCGCCTTCGCCGGAGGTGATCTGCTTGTTGGGATAAAAGGCGAATGTGCTGGCCCGGCCGAACGAGCCGATGGGGCGGGTGCCGTGGTGGCCGCCGAACCCTTCGCAGGAGTCTTCGATCAGCACCAGCTCGTGCTGTCGGGCGAACTGCTCGATTTCAGCCATGCCGCCGGGATGTCCGAACGCCTCGACGGCAACGATCGCCTTGGTCCGCGGCGTGATCGCCGCCGCGAGCTTCTCCACGTCCAGGTTCAAGGTCTTGGGATCGATGTCCACAAACACCGGCTTGGCCCCGACGTACAGAATGCAATTGGTCGAGGCGACGAATGAGAAGGGCGTGGTGATGACTTCATGCCCCTCGCCGACACCGGCGGCGATCATGGCGCAATGAAGGGCCGCCGTGCCTGAGGAGACGCCGATCGCGTACCTCCGGCCCGATACTCTGGCACAAGCCTGCTCGAATTCCTCGATCTTGGGACCGATCGACAGCGTCGTCGTGTGAAGAACGTCGATAACCGCATCGATCTCACGCTGCGTAATATCCGGCTGCGACAAGGGGATAGGAATAGGCATTGCAGAAATCTCGCTTGTGGCG
>DATNET010000611.1:0-2494 GCA_035606745.1 Tepidiformaceae bacterium | reverse complement strand
GGCGTCCGTGCGTTCCCGGGCCACCTCGGGCTACAGATGCTCGGGCTGCGCCGCCATCGCGCGCTCTACGCGCTGATGCAGGTGTCGCTGGTGCTGTTTGCGTTGGGGACGGGTGCGTTCTTTCTTCCGGACGCCGGCTGGTTGCGCCATATCGGCGACGCCGGTCTCGCCATAACGCTGCTGCTGGGGACGTGGTGGCTTGGCCTGCCGTCGCTGTTCCGGCGGTTCGCCTGGCAGCCGTACTACCAGGCGATGATCCCCATCGCGTGGCTTGGCGTGGTCGCGTACGCGCTTGCGCTGGGGGCGGGCGCCATCTTCCCCGGCTGGGGCGAACGCGACATCCTCGCCGAAGGCGGAATTCGCCACATTTTCCTGCTCGGCGCAATGGCACCTTTGATGGTCGCGATGGCGGACATTGTGCTTGCCCGCTTCGGCACCGGTGAAATTGCGGGCGAGCGCTGGCTGATCGCCGCGTTCGTGCTGCTCGTCGCGGCGTGGCCGTTGCGCGTGGTCCCTCCGCTGGTCACCAGCGACAGCTCGGCTGCGCTGTACGAGTCGCTGCTGGGCATCGCCGACGTGCTGGCAGCGCTTGGGCTCGCGGTCGCCGCCTCAGTCTGCCTTCGGAACGCCCGGCAGATTCGCGCTATCCACCAACGCCGCCAGCGGGTGCAGGCTGAGCGTCAGCGCCAGCTCATCAACGTGGCGGAGTAGGCAACTCCCCGGCCCGTGGTCACACTTTCTGTGGCTTCTGGCCCTTGAGTTCCCCGGGTGCGCTTTCGTCCTTCGCGCCTTCGGCAGGTGGCGTTTGTCGCGGCGGACGGCGGATGCTCCAGCGCCTAAACCGCTCTTCGACGGGTTTGCCGGGTTCCTTCTGCTCTCGCTCGGCCCGCTCCTTGAGGAAGTCTGCTTTCGTGCGGCCACCGATCTGGCTCGTGTGGCAGAGGATCGCGTCGACTTTGGTCTCCCAGTAATCGGTGACGTCGACCGTGTAGTCGGGTTCGGCCGCGCCGGCGAGCAGGACTTCGTTCACCTGGTGCGCTTCGAGGCCGTCGTCTTCGTGGTGCTGGTAGAAGAGCCGATCGCGCACGATCGGGTAGATGGCATCCATCGTGGCGATGCCCACGTTGCGGTGGTCACGGTGGTTGAAGCCGCCGCGGAAGCCGTCCCACGTGATCACCACATCCGGTTTGTGGATGCGAAGGAGGCGCACGATCTGCCCACGGAGCTCCGAACTCTCGCTGGTGAAACCGTCGGGGTAGCCGAGGAGGATGCATTCTTTGACGCCGAGCACGCGGCAGGCAGCCCGCTGCTCTTCTTCGCGGATGGCCGCGAGCTTTTCCGGGTGCATGGCGGGGTCGTGGGTGCCCTTATCGCCGCCGGTGACGAGCACGTAGCGGATCTCCCAGCCTTCCGCGCACCACTTCGCGATCGTCCCGGCACAGAGGAACTCCGCATCGTCGGGGTGGGCAACGATAACGAGCGCCTTGCCCGGCCCTTCGATTGGCGGTGGAGCTTCCTGTTGGGCTGAGCCGAGCGGTGCGGCCGCGGGTGCAGCGGCAGCGGACGTTCGCTCATGCTTCGACTTGCCGTCGCGATGATGCTTCTTGTGCTTGCTCACGGTGGAGATGTCCTATCGAGGTGACTGTGGAGCCATGATAAGCGTTGCCTGCCGGGCCGCGCTCGGCTTCGCTTGAAGCGCGCCCGAACGACAAGCCGCCCTCCTCTCGCGGGTGGAGAGAAGGGCGGCTGCTTAGCGGACGGAAGCTCTGAAGCTACGGCGCCAGTGCGTAGGCGTAGTCGTTGTACTGCCAGCCAGTGGCCAGCAGCGTCCAGAGCCGGATATAGACCGTGCCGCTTTGGCCGAAGCCGGTGATCGTCACGGAGCGGCTGAGGCCCATCGACTGCCCGAACAGGTTGTTCGAGCCGGGCGTTGTCCCGATGTAGAAGAAGTACTGCTGGGCGCCGGTGGAGTTGGTCCAGGCGAACGTCGCGGTGCCAGCGTGAATGGTCGAACCGGGCGCCGGGGAGGTCATCGCGGCCTTGCCCGTGGTGGTCGTCGTGCCGCCACCGGTACTGGCCGTCGACGCGCGGTACGTGTAGTCCGCGAACTGCCAGCCGGTGGAGAAGCGCGTCCAGAGCCGGACATAGACCGTGCTGCCGTTCGTGGGCAGGTTGCCGACGCTGGCGGATGTATTCAATCCCGCCGAAGCCCCGTAAATGTTGTTCGCACCGGCGGATGTCCCGGCATAAAGGAAGTATTCGAGCGCCCCCGAGCCCTTCGTCCAGGAGAACGACGCGCTGGAGCCGGAAAGGGTCGACCCATTGGCCGGGCTGCTCATGGTTGCCGCGGCGTTTGCCGGGGGCGGGGGAGTGGTCGTGCCGCCGGTGCTTCCACTCGTGCCGTCGTTCACGAGGCCGAAGTCGGTGACCCAGTACCAGCCGTACGTGGAGTTGGCGGTGTAGGCGCGGGCGATGCCAATCTGCTTGTACGTGG
>DATNET010000609.1:0-3361 GCA_035606745.1 Tepidiformaceae bacterium | reverse complement strand
CAACGGACCACCTCGCGGCCGCAGCGGTGGAGGCCCTCGGGGCGGCGGTGGCGGACGCCCCGGCGGCGGCCAGCGCGAAGGTGGGTTCGGCAACCGCGGCGGCGGCGGTGGTGGTCAGCGTGAAGGTGGCAGCTTCGGCGGCCAGCGGCGCGGCGGCGGTGGCGGCGGCTTTGGCGGCGGCCAGCGCGGCGGCGGTGGTGGCGGCTTCGGCGGCGGCCAGCGCGGCGGTGGTGGCACGCCTCTCGGCGGCGCAAGCCGGGGTTGGACGCGACGTTCGGAATCCGCCGATGCCGGCGGCCCGCCCGCGCCGCCTCCGCCTCCACGGCGAGGGTTTGGCGGCGTCGGCAGCTACGAAGGCGACGAGTAGCGCAGGGCTCGATTTCAAGTTCGAACGGGGGCACCTGAAAGGGTGCCCCGTTTTTGGTGTGAGGGAGAGGTCGGCGCGAACGGAGCCTCATCCGAGCCCTCTTCGGAACCACGTCGGTGGCAGTCCTCCCTTGAAAATGGACTGCCACCGACACATTCGGCTGCAGAGTTGGCTCCGACGCTGGCCGATAGCCGAGCATCAAGTCCGTACCGCGCACGCAAGTAAGCGGGCGGCCGGGCTTTCCTCGACCGCCCGATTGAGCGGACGGCGCCCGACGGACCGTGTGCAGCTCATGCGTCCGACCGGTGCTTTGGCTGCGTCGCCCCTCAACCGCCGGCTCCCTCCGGCTGCGCCTCGCGGTCGCCGTACTGACTGTCGGGTCGGCAACTCTGGATTTTTATCCTTCCCCTGTGCCGCCTGCCGCATCACCGGCTGCTCTGACAATCGGCTGGTGCCGTCCGACAGATGGGTAAGCAGCAGCGCGCCCTCACCCCCGCCCTCTCCCGACGATGCGGGAGAGGGAGCTAAATTGGGTTCGGCGTCGTCGCGTTGGTCGGCTCTCAGCGTCCCGCGGGCACGGGCGTGTATTCTGGCGTCGATGAGAATTAAGGATTTTCAGGACCCAGCCGCGTTCCTTGCCGCTGCCACGCCCTTCCTCGTGGTCGAGGAGGCGGTGCACTGCATCTTGCTGGGTGTGCCGGGCGATATGGTGCGCTTCGGTAGCGGTAACCCGGACGCGCGTTTTTGGTTGATGAGGGACGATCGGGGGACGGCGTCTGGAGCAGCACTTCAGACGCCGCCGCTGAGCCTCGCGGTCTCGCGAATGTCGCGCGATGGTGCGGTGGCGCTTGCGGACGAGTTGCATGGGCTCGGCGTGCTGTTGCCGGGAGTCCGCGGACCGCTGGATGCTGCGACGGCGTTCGCGGAGGCGTGGACGAGGCGGACTGGGATGGGCGTCGAAGCGGTTGGTGGAGGAGAGCACGCCTGGCAGCTAAGCCGTAGTGCGTCGGCTGGCCGCGCTGATGTCGTCCCGCCAACGGGACAATGCGTGCGAGCAACGGGCCAGGATTTGGACGCGATAGGGCGCTGGGCCGCTGAAGCATCAGCGGCGTTTGGCGAGTCGCCGGGGCATTGGAGCCAGAACATCGAACTGGCGGTGCGGGAGCAGCAACTGTACCTGTGGCGCGACGATGAACCGGTAGCGATGGCGATGCTTCGCGGCGAGACGCCCCGTGGCGTGCGGGTGTCTGGAGTGTTCACCCCGCTGGTGCAGCGAGGCAAGGGCTACGCGACGGCGCTCGTTGGGGCGATAAGCGAAGAGGCGCTGCGTGTCGGACGCGAGTTTTGCTTTCTCTTCACCGATGCCAGCAACAAGACGGCAGAAGGCATCTATGCGCGGCTCGGATATCGCGCGGTTGCGACGTGCCAGCAGTATCGGTTCGTGGCGCTGGGCGGGCCGGAGTGAGTGAGCGTTTTGACGCCATCCCCGACACGTTCCCGGTGCTTCGGGGCAATGGATTCCTCTTGCGCGAAGTTGAAGCCATCGACGCACCTGCATGGTTCACCCGGGGATCGGACCCAGAGGTCGCTTACCCGGGCGTGGACGAGCTGATGACCAGCCTCAACGACGCCGTTGAACGGGTCGACTCTGTGCGCGCGGCATTTCGGGAGAAACAGAAGCTCCGCTGGGCAATCGTTCCGGACGGACAGATCGAAGCTGTGGGGACGACGGGTTTCAACGTTTTCTCGGCCAATGACCTTCGTGCCGAGCTTGGCTACGGGCTGGCGAAAGACTCATGGGGTAAGGGCTTGATGACCGCTGCCACGGAAGCGTGCATTGGCTACGCGTTCGAAGTGCTCGGGCTCAACCGCATCGAGGCCCACGTGCTCGACGACAATGAGCGCTCGCTGCGCGTGCTTTCGAAACTGGGATTCAGGCGCGAAGGACTGCTGCGCGAGTATGAGATGGTCCGCGGCGAGCTTCGCGATTTCTGGGTGCTCGGCCTGTTGCGTTCGGACCGGCGCTAATAGCTACCAGCGCTCCCAATGCACGTACTCTTCGAGCGGCTTGCGCGGGCGCTGCGGCCGACCCTGAACGCTGGCAGCCGGGTAGCCGAAGCCGATGGTGTTCGCGACCACGTAGCCCTCGGGCAGGCCGAGCACGGCGGCAGCTTCCTCGGCGTGATGCATGGAAGCCGGACACGAAGCGACGCCTTCGGCCCAGGCGGCGAGCATCATGTTTTGGGCGGCGCGTCCCGAATCGAATGGGCCGCGGAAGATCGTCAGCGGTGCGCCCACGACGCCCATTTCGGGTTCGAGCACGATCGCTACGACCGCCGCGGCGGTCAGCAGATGTTGGGTCGAAAGCCCACAGACGGAGAGCGCCTGCTTCTGGTCCTGGTCGCGGATGACGACGAAACGCACGGGTTCGAGCGCCTTGGCACTGCCGGCCATTCGCCCGGCCTGGAGGATGCGATGGAGGACGTCGTCGGGGATCGGACGGTCGTCGAAGGCGCGGGTGTCGCGCTTGCCGAGAATGGTTTCGTAGACGGTCATGCCGAGAAGGATAGAGACCTGGGCGACTGCCGTCGCCTTGACGAGAGGCGAACGACGAGAGTGGGAGGCGGGACCGAGAGCCGGTCAGGGTGGGTTGGGGATGTTTGCGCAGGATGATGGAGCGGGGGTGCCTGCCATGCGGTCCGAGAGCCACTGCATGATCGTGGCCTCATCCGAATCCAGCGGGCCCGTGTGGCCGAGGCCCGGGTAGAACTTGAGCTCAACGGTGTCGCCTGTCTTACACGCGCGCTGCGTGTAAAGCGTCGAGAGGATTGGCGGGATTTGTGCGTCAGCGCCGCCATGAAGGATGAGGATGGGCACGCCGGTCTTGACGTTCCCGGGTGTGTTCACGTCTGCCAGGTGCTTGACATCGGGGTCCTGGAGCGGGTCTTCGACAAGCATTTGATCTGGCGGGATGCCAGCGTAATGGGCGAGGAT
>DATNET010000605.1:0-2466 GCA_035606745.1 Tepidiformaceae bacterium | reverse complement strand
GCTCCCCCGGCCCTGCCCTTAACGCCTGCGCGCCGCGCGCGCTCCGGCGCGGGGTCGTAGCGCGCCTACGCACCCCCGGCCCGCTGGGCCGCGTGCGCTCCGGCGCGGCGGCCGAAGAACGAACCCTCACCCAGCTGCGTCCCGCTGGCGTACCCTTTGCCGTCCTGGGCGAGGTTGGATGCGCACGCGCCGGCGGCGTACAAGCCGGGGACCACGGTGCCGTCGGCCCGCTGCACCTCGCCATCAACCGTCACCGCTAGACCGCCAATCGTGAATCCCGAGTACATCGCCCGGCCGAGCGACAGATCGAACACCGCCCAGGGGCCATGATCTTGCGGCGCAAGGAATTCCGGCTGCTTGTGGAAATCGGGATCCTCACCGGCGGCGGCGAGCTCGTTGTAGCGGTCCAGCGTAGCCGCGAGGTTGCCCGCCGGGATGCCAAGCGCAGCTTCCATTTCCGCGATGGTCTCGTAACCATCGAGGAAGCGGATCAGCGGCATCGCGGGCATCTCGGTGTGCGCTTCGTCGACGACCAGGTATGCGGTCTGCTCCGGCTGCTCCAGCACGAAAGCCGAAGTGCGCGAGTGGTAGGAATCCTCGGCGACGAAGCGCCTGCCCTCCTTGTTGACGATGACACCGGTCAGCAGGACCTCCGGCGGGTAGGCCGCGGCGGTGATGAACAACTCGTCCATGTGCTTGGTGGCGCCGCCCGCCGAGACGCCCATCCGAATCGCCAGTCCGTCGTCGTTGGGGTTGCCCAGGATGTAGGGCGCGGCCAGGCCGTGATGCTTGGTGCGCCGCGGCTGGCCCAAAGCGGGAGTGTGCTCAGCAACCATCTCCGGATTCATGGCGAAACCGCCCGCCGCGACGATGACGGCTTTGGCCTTGACGGCGCCGGTTTCGGCGAAATGCTTCCACGCGACGCCGACCACTGCGCCGTCGTCGTCCAGGATGAGGTTGGTTGCCCCTGTCTCGTAGCGGACCTGCACGCCCAGCGCGTCGGCGCGTTTGACCAACAGATCGATGACCATGGACGCACCGCCCAGCTCCCCGGGCACCGGCACGGAATGCCCACGCGGCGCCGGCTTGGCCCGCTCACAGAAGGGCCACACCTTTTCATTGCCCGTGTAGCTGAGGCCCTCGGTGCCCGGCGGGACGACGACTTTGCCCGGGTAGTAGCTGCGTTCGAACTGAAAGCCCAAGTCTTCCAGCCAATTGAAATGCTCGACGCTGCCGTCGCAGTAGGCGCGGATCTTGTCGAGTTCGGGCTCACGCGAGACCTCGACGAGGTACTTGTACATCTCCTCGGCGGAGTCGTCCTGACCGGTCGCCTGCTGCACCGCGGTACCGCCACCGAGGTAAAAGTGGCCTCCGGCAAGCGAAGTGGTGCCGCCGGCGGCGGCCGCGCGTTCGAACACCAGCACATGTGCGCCACCGGCCGCCGCGCTGACCGCGGCGCAGCCGCCGGCGATGCCGAAGCCGATCACCAACACGTCGACCTCGTCGGACCACGCCGTCACGTCGTTCGCACTGATTGTTGCGGGTATCTCCGTGCTCATTGGCGCCACTCCTCCTCATCGCTGCGCTCTGCATCGCCGTTGGCGCGGCTCAACGCTGCTCCTGTTTGATGTAGTCGTAAAACGCCCTCATTTCGGGCGCGACGTACGCGAACTCCACGAACGGCACTCCCGCCTGCGGCGCCGCGACGTAGGCGAATTGGATCCCTCCGGGCATCACGCCTTGCTGCACGACCGCGGCGCCCCGCTCAGCGGCCTCGACCAACGCCGCTTCGAATTGCTCGGGGCTTTCGGCCTCCATGCAGACGTGGTGCAAACCCGCCCCACAATCGGACAAAAAGTCACTATAGATGTTCTCGCCGCGAACCGGTTGGATCAGCTCCAGTTGCATGTCGCCGAGGTAGCTCAGGGAGATACTGGCGACGAAATCGGCGGGCTTACCGCGGTAGCTGCAGGCATCCGGAGCAAAGTGCACATCCGGTATACGCACCCACTTCCGCACGCCTAACAGGCCGGTGAGGGCCGTTTCGGTGGCATCCAGATCGGTGGTAACCCAGGCGATCTGCGTCGGCGATTCAACGGGGAGCGTCATCGTCTCGCAGAATAGCCCAGTCGCCGGGGCGCCAGAAAGGGCCCGAACGGCTTTGCCATGCGGGTCCGCTCCGCGCCCGAAATCGCCGGGTGAACACGTTCTAATTCCGTGCGTTCGCCGCGGCGCGCCGCGGCATCAATGTTGGCTCAGCACGTCCACCAGCAGCCGCAGCTGGGTGTCGAAGAGCGCCGCCGAGTCGGTGAGGGTGTCGGCGCCGTATTGCCCGAACACTTCGAGGCTGATGGCGCCCAGCACCCCGGCCCACAGCAAGAAGCACTTGGCAAGCACCTGATCATCACCGGGGAAGCCGAATTCGTGCCGTATCCGTTCGAAATCGGATGACATCGGTTGCGGGGC
>DATNET010000005.1:0-2111 GCA_035606745.1 Tepidiformaceae bacterium | reverse complement strand
CGCCGCACGTAGGCCGCAGCCCAAGTAAGCGGACCGATGATGACTCGGTGAAGCGCCTTGCGTCGGAAGGCTCGCCTGCCGGTCACGCGCGTCGTCGTTCCAAATCGCTCCGCTCACTCACGTGTGCGGTTCGGAATCCGTTTTTTCGTCCACGACCGTTGGCCCGGCCATCCCCGCCCGAGGCCTAGATCGAGTACGCCGCTGGCTCGCCCGGCGATATCCGCCGTCGATGCGCGAGGTCGGCGAAGGTGGTGTGGTCGAGGATGCCCGCGATCGCGTTGCGCACGTCGAGCCACATGTCGCGCAGCACGCACGTCTCTTCCGAATGACAGCGCCCGGGCGGACACGCCATGTGCTGCGTCTGGCTCGCACACGGGACAGGCGCCAGCGGCCCGTCCATCAGCCGGATCACCTCGCCAACGCTGATCTCGGACGGCTCACGGCCGAGCGAGAAGCCACCTCGCGGCCCACGCTGGCTGCGCACGATGCCGCGCCGCTGGAGCTCACGCAGGAGCTGCGTCGCGTACTTCGCCGGCACGCCGGCGCGGTCGCCGAGCTGGCTGACCGATACCACGGCTCCCGGCCCCGAAATAGCAAGCTCGAGAGTCACTCGCACGGCATAGTCGCCTCGGGTGGAAACTTTCACGTGCGAAGTGTAGCGGGATCTGGCCGAGGAGCGCGCGTGACCAGCAAACGCTTACCAATCCGGGGGGCGGCGCGCCGTTGGGACCCCCGCCAAATCCGTACAGCTTCCTGACAACTCCGCTCGCCATGACTGACGCGGCCCGGACAGCAGCACGGCCATGCTCGTCACATGGTTACTCACGTCTCCTTTATCGAAATCCACGCCGGTGGCCCCCGTGAGTGTGTCGAGGCCATCCGCGAACGGCTGGAGCTCGGTTGGCAGCTGTGCCAGGTACGGGGACCGAAATCCGGGCCGTTCGCACTCGTCTTCCGGATGGACGACGCTCCCGCATGAGCGCGGTGGTGCTCCTGGTCGACGACGAGCCGGCGATCGTGAACACGCTCAGCCGGACGCTTCGTGCCAGGGGGTATACCGTCCAGCCGGTCGCCCGCGGAAACGATGCCCTGGTGGCCGTCTCCGAAGCATCGCCCGATGTGATGCTCCTGGACATCAACCTCCCGGACCTCACCGGGTGGGAGGTCCTCCGGCGTCTCTCGTCCGCCGGACGAAGTTGCATGCGGGTCATTGTGTTCTCCGCTTCACCGCTCGCACCAGGCAGGGTGGAGGAGTTCCGGCCGGATGGCGTGCTTGTGAAGCCGTTCCCGATTGAAGCACTCGAGCGGCTGTTGGAAGAGGTGCTCGCGACAAAGCAACCGCCTCCGCCCGATGGAGAGAAGCATGCCTGATCTTGGGTTCCTTGCTCTGACGTTCGGCTCGTTCGCGCTTTTCTACCTCGTGGCCGAATTCCTGCGAAGAGTCTGACATGAATGCAGAAAACCTGGTTGCACTCATCATCGCCATCCTCATCGGCATGTACATGCTGTATTGCCTGTTTTGGGCGGAACACCTTTAGGGGGAGCCAGTGACACTGGGAGACGGCGCTTACCTCGCGCTCTATACGGTGGTGCTACTCGCTCTGGCGAAGCCAGTTGGGCTGTACATGACGGCAGTCTACGAAGGCCGGCGCACCTGGCTGCACCCGGTCCTTCGGCCCGTCGAGGCGGGCATCTACCGCATCGCGGGAATCCACGAGGACCGGGAGCACGGCTGGAAGGCGTATCTGCTCGCTGTGCTGGCGTTCAACCTTTTGGGCTTCCTGGTGCTGTACGTCGTGTTGCGGGCCCAGGGGCATCTGCCGCTCAACCCACAGGGATTCAGCGGCGTAAAGCCGAGCCTCGCCTTCAGTACCGCTGTCAGCTTCATGACGAACACCAACTGGCAGTCGTACAGCGGCGAGACGACGCTCAGCTACTTCTCCCAGATGATCGGCCTGACGTTCCATAACTTCGTGTCGGCGGCCGCCGGTCTGTGTGTGCTGGTTGCGCTCATCCGCGGCCTGGCTCGCCACTCAGCCAGCACGCTGGGCAACTTCTGGGTCGACCTGACGCGCGGCACCCTCTACATCCTGCTGCCATTGTCGTTCGTC
>DATNET010000579.1:0-2927 GCA_035606745.1 Tepidiformaceae bacterium | reverse complement strand
TGAGCTGTTCGAGCACGACCTGGTCACCGGCCGAGGCAGTCCAACTGCGCTCGCCATCATGTACTTCGACGGTGCGTGCCTCGGGGTCGATGAGGAGCGTGCAGCGTGTGCCCTGCTCCTGGAGGAACGCCAGACGCTCGCGCAGCGAGCGCACTGTTTGGCCTTGGGACCGGATTTCGGCCGCGAGGTCGGGCGGTCGTTCCGGGTAGTCTCCCGGGTTCAGCGGGTCGATATGCCCCGGCAGGTAGTACGAGACATCGGGGACGCGCAGGTTACCGGCTGATGTGCGCGGGAATTTGAAGCCAAGCTCCGGCCATGGGCTGCCAGCGCTCGTTGCCGGGTCGCGAGCTAGCAGGCTCGGGAGGAGCCATTGCGCGCGGCTATGCGGCCCCTTAGCCACGGGCTTTTGGCATGGAACGCCATCGATGAGTTCCGTGTAGGGCTTCGTTTCGGGAAGCGCAAGGAACTCGTCGAGCGTCATCAACCGCGTCTGCGTGGTCATTGTTCAAGCATAACATTGCCGGGGCAGCCCGATCCGCCCTCAGGCATCTCTTACTCGATCCAGTCCGGCTTGCGGATCTGGCTGCGTTCGCGGCGCGTGATGTTCTGGGCGAAGTCGTCGTTGGCTTTGCGCACGAGGTCGTCCATGTCGTCGGCGCCGAGCTTCATCTTGCTGGAGCGCCAACGCTTGAGCATCGCTCGGTCCTTATCGGAGAGGCCGGCTTCATCGGCCATGCGGCTCACGAGGATGCTGAGGGATTCGGCGATTTCGTCGTCGGTAAAACGTACTTCCATTTACTTCTTCACCGTTTCATAGCGGCCGCGGTTCTTGACGCGGCGCAGGAACTTGGCATCGAGATGGGCGTTGATGGCCTTGTTCAGGTCTTCCGTGAGTTTGCCCATTTCGGCACTCGTCTCGTTGCGGTCGGAGCGCCAGCGGCGGATGGCATCCTTGCCCTCTTCGGAGATCTCAGCGTTGTCGATAGCGACGGCGCTGACGAGCATCATGAGGGACCAGGCTTCTGGTTCTTCGAGCAGGACAATCATTTGCTATTCACCTGTAAATCGTGGGGGCCGCTTTTCGATGAACGCGCGCACCCCTTCCGCGCGATCTTTGGTGGTCTGGAGCAGCAACGTCAAATCGGTCTCGAAACGAAGGGCCTGTTCGAGAGGCATTTCGAGGCCGCGCCAGATGGCTTCCTTTGCCAATTTGGTGGCGATGGGCCCGCGCGAGGCGATCGTCGCTGCCAGTTCGGCGGCGCGATTGCAGGCTCCGTCTTCGGGCACGACTTCCGATACGAGCCCCCATCGAAGTGCTGCTTCGGCGTCGGAAAGGCCGCGCCGGCCGATGAATTCGAGCGAAGCATCGCTGCCGATGAGCTGCAAAAGGCGCCGAGAGCCGGGCTTGCGCGAGACGATGGTCGCGCCGGCGCCGCAGATGCGGATGTCGCAAGCGAGGGCCACGTCGAGTGCGTTCCCGGCCAGTGGGCCATCGAAGCAGAAAATCGTGGGAAGTTCGAAACGTTCGAGCCAGCGAAAACCGGCTGGCCCAGCCGCCATTGACATGCCGGGCGTGGCATCGCCGCCGGAAAGGACGATGCAGTGGACATCGTGGCGACCGAGCAGTGCTTGCATGGCTTCGCGAAGGGCGTCGCCATCGCCTTCGAAGACGAGAGCGGCGAAGCCGCGGGCATCGATCGTGGAAGTGAACTGGTCCATTGGGCCCAGCGTATACGAACGCTTCGGCGTTTGTTGAGGTTGCCGTTTGGCGCGGAACCCCGGATGATTCCAGCGTTATGGCCGATTTCGCTGCGCGCGTCCCCGTGGAACCGGAAAAGAGTATGTATCTGCACGACCGCAGCAACCGGCCGCCGTCACCTACGCCGACGATGGCCGACCGGATCAGGCGTTCGTGGCGGCTTTGGGTCGCTATCGCGCTGGCCATCGGGTTCGAGGCGATTGCGTACCAGCTCCGCGATTACTGGCCGGGACCACGCGACTGGGTGGTGCCAGCGACCACGCCGCTGGTTGTACTCGGCGGACTGGCACTGGGGTTCATGCTCGCGAGGGGCCAATACTGGGTCGCCTGGCCGGCGATCCTGATGCTATCCGTGACGCTCATCTGCATTGCGCTAAACGTGACGGGTGAGGCCGTGAAGAGCCACGACAACACACTCGCATACGTCTACAACGTTTTCGGGGCGGTGTCGCTCGGGATAACGATCATCCTTGCGGTGGGCGGGGTGCTCGTGGCCGAAATCACGCGACCGGTGCGGCCGCCGACAGCTGTGTAGAGACTAGAGACGAGCGACTAGAGACGAGCGGGACGGCGGCCGGGACTGCTAGCCGGCTTCTCCGGTGTCCTTGGAATCGTTGTCGGGGTCGTCGGATACGTTTGAGTGGACGAGCAGGACCGGGACGCCGACGTGGCGGATGACGTCTTCGGCGACGCTGCCGAGAAAGAGCCGTTTGAAGCCCGAACGAGCGTGTGTGGCCATCACGACGAGGTCTGCTCCGGTCTCGGCCGCCTTCTGGACGATGGCGTCTGCGGAGCCGCCTTCGGCGACAACGGTCTGCCAGAGGGGCGTGCCGTAATTCGTGCGGACGAGGTCCAGGTAGGCGCTGGCAACGGCTTCCTTGGCGATTTCGGCTTCGGCGAGCGCGTTGACCGAGCCGCTGGCGCCGAAGGATTCGGCGGCGGTGGCGCCGACCATCGCGCCATAACCGGGCGTCACCTCGACGAGGACGACGGAGGATTCGAAGCGGCGCGCAAGCTCAGCCGCCGGGGCGATCGCGGATTCGGCCTCTTTCGTGCCATCGAGTGGGACGAGGATTTTCGAAAACATCGTGGTTGCCTTTCCGGGCTCAGGGTCGAAACGATTCGAAAGCCCCGCCAGCACTATCGTAATTGAATGTGCTGCGAAGGG
>DATNET010000574.1:0-4086 GCA_035606745.1 Tepidiformaceae bacterium | reverse complement strand
ATCCATGGCTCGAACGATGCTCCCTTGCCGCACGCCGGCACGGGATCACGCCGTTGCCGCGGCTCCGCAAGTCTACATATACAGCGCAGGGTGGCAAGATCGTACTGGCCCCCGTAGCGTTCCATTCGAGACACGTTCCCGCGGTGGGCCGCTTGACCTCCTCAAGCGAGGCTCCTAGCATCCCCGACGGCGACCGCACACCAGCGACGGAGTCGCCCAGGCGGACGACAGTGTCGCGGCCCAAGGGATGGCACGCATGGCTGCTCGAACGGGAGCGCAATTCCTCGCCGGCCTCCGCGATGAGCGCCGCATCTGGGTCGATGGCCGCCGCGTCACGGACGTAACCACCGACCATGCGTTCGCGGGTGCCGCGAAGTCGATGGCCGGCCTGTTCGACCTTCAGCACGCCGAGTCGGACACCTGTCTCATCCCGGACGAGCAGACGGGCGAGCCTATAAACGCGTCCCACATGATCCCGCGCTCTCGCGAGGACCTCGCGCGGCGGCACGCCTGCCTGAGGCTACAAGCCGAGCATTCGATGGGCCTAATGGGCCGTTCGCCGGACTACTTGAACGTCACGTTCGCGGGCTTTGCAGCGAACCCGACGCTCTGGTCGATGAACGGCAACGGCGCGGGCGCCGAAAACCTGGTCGCGTTCCAGAAAGAGCTGCGCAGGCGCGACCTTTCGATGACTCACACGATCATCCATCCCACGATCGACCGCTCGTCGGGCGATGCTCCCACTCCCTCAAGCGATGTCTCTGTGCATAAAGTCGATGAGACGGCGGATTACATCGTCGTCCGCGGCTCAAGAATCCTGGCGACGCTCGCGCCATTCGCCGATGAGCTGGCGGTGTATCCATCGCATCCGCTTCCGGAAGGTAGCGAGGCGTTCGGCCTGGCTTTTTCGATCCCGATCTCAACGCCCGGCCTCACGTTCCTCTGTCGCGACAGCTTTTCCCGGCAGGGAAGCCTGTTCGACCACCCGCTTTCGAGCCGGTTCGATGAACAGGACGCGATTGTCATTTTCGATGATGTGAAGGTGCCGAAAGTACGTCTGTTCATCGACGGCAATCTGGAAGTGCACAACCGCGTGCTCACGACGACGTGGACGCCGAACATCTGCCAGCAGACTATGATCCGCGCCCACACGAAGCTCCAGTTCGCGCACGAACTGGGCACGCGGATGGCAGAGGCGCTCAACGACAAACGGCCGCAAACCGCCGAAATGTTGGGCGAAATCTGGTGTATGGCAGAATTCGCCCGCTCCGCGTTGTTCGCGGCAGAGGCCGAAGCGCGCGAATGGGAGGACGGCGCGTGGTTCCCCGACCCGAGGCCGTTGGTCGCTCTGCGCGCGACGCTTCCCCAGTGGTTTCCTCGGGTCAACGAAATTCTGCAACTCATCGGCAGTCACAATCTGCTGGCCGTGGCGTCGTCAGGGATGCTGGCGGCGCCCGAACTTCGCCCGCTGCTCGACCGCTACCTGCGCGGCGCAGGGGATATCGGCGCTCGGGAGCGGTCAGCCATTTTTCGACTGGGCTGGGATTTCAGCAGCAGCGCGCTCGGAAACCGCGGCGAACTCTACGAACGCTTCTATCTCGCCTCCGGGCCTCGAAACCTGCAGGTTGCCCAGGGTAGAGCAGACCGTACGGACGGCCGCCGTATGGTTGACCGCTTGTTGGCAGAAGGATCTGAGTGAAATGAACACCCGCCGCCTCGGCACCGGTAATGCAGAAAATCTTCGCCGCGTACCGTGCACGCGCGGGGCAACGGCGTGAGCGTCCTGGCAATTACCGGCGGTCACGTGTGGGACGGTACGGGTGCGAGTCCGCTGCCCGGCGCAACCCTCCTCATCGATGGGGACCGTGTCAGCGCGGTTGGCCCTGGCATCCCGATCCCCCAATCGGCCACGCGCATCGATGCCACGGGCAAGACCATCATCCCCGGGCTCATCGACATGCACGTCCACGTCATGCTCTGCGGCGAAGATTCCCTTTATGGGTTCCTCGGGACCGGCATAACGACCGTGCGCGACCTCGGTTCCGCGCCGGAAGTCACCCTGCCCATGCGCGACGCGATAGAGAACAGGATGCGCCTGGGCCCACGGCTGGTCGTGTACGGCCCAATGCTGGATGGTGAACCGCCAATATTTGGTGGCCGCCCGCCCGGACAGCTCGCTCCCGAGCCCCACGCCATGACCTGGCTCAACGCCTCTGCCGAAGACGGGGTCGCCAACATTCGCCGTCTGCTTGACCTCGGCGTCGACGGGATAAAGTTGTACGCCGGGCTCCGTCCCGAGCTCGTTGGCGCGATGATCGCGGCCGTGGACAAGCGCGTGCCCGTCACTGGACACCTCGGCCGGACCTGGGCCTCCGAGGCAGTCGCCCTGGGCATTAGCGGGCTCGAGCATGTCCACGCGACCTGCTACCAGGATGTTGTCCGGCCGGAGGATCGCCACGGGCGCGAGGATGGGAACGGGGCGAAGCCGAACTACTGGTCATGGCTCTCGGAAGGCTGGTCGCGGGCGAACCTGGGCGCCCCATACGTGCGGCAGTTCATCGATCAGCTGGTCGAACACAGGATCGTGCTCAGCCCTACGACGGTGCTCGTGACGGGCGGCATGGCAAACACCGAAGCAGCAGCCGAACCCGGCATTCGTTGGCGGCCGCGGCCGATGAGCGCGCGCATCGAGCAGGCACAGGCGGAGCGCGCTCGGCGCGGAATCGCAGCTCCGGCACCGGTAGACCAGGCCGTGGGCGCCCGCGCGCTCGCCAACGAGCTGGAGTTCCTGCGCCTGGTGCACGCGTCCGGCGGAATAGTTGTGCCCAGTACCGATGTGGGCGCCGCTCCGTTGCAGGTCCCGGGGTTCTCACTTCATCGCGAACTGGAGCTGTTGGTCCGCGCCGGAATCTCACCTTCCCACGTACTGCAGGCTGCCACTCGTGAGGCGGCGGTTGCGCTAGGCCGCGGCGACGACCTTGGGACCATTGAACCGGGCAAGTTCGCTGACCTGCTCATCATCGACGGCGACCCGCTCACCGACATCGCAGCTACGCGGCGAATTTCGACGGTGGTGAAGGACGGCGTTGCCTACAACCCATCCGACATCCTCGCACGCATCGATACCGGCCCGGCCGGCGGCGACAATAACGGAACAGCGTAAGGAGAGCGCCATGAAATTCGGCCTGTTCTATGAACTCCAACTCCCACGGCCCGCGGACCAGGATCAATGGGATCCTGATGCCGAGCACCGCATCTACCACGAGATGCTCGATCAGGTCGAACTCGCCGATAAGTTGGGATTCGACTATGTCTTCGAAGTCGAGCACCACTTCCTGGAGGAATACTCCCATTCGTCGGCCCCAGAAATGATGATGGCGGCGCTGTCTCAACGGACCAAGAACATTCGCCTGGGCCATGGCATCGTGCTCACGCCGCCTCCCTACAACCCACCGGCGCGTGTCGCCGAACGGATTGCCGCCCTGGACCTCCTCTCCAACGGCCGCGTGGAATTCGGTACGGGCGAATCGGCATCCGAGATGGAACTCGGCGGCTTCGGCGTCGAACGCGGGCTGAAGAAGTCGATGTGGGAAGAAGCGACGCGCGAAATCGCCAACATGATGGTGGATGTGCCGTACGGGGGATTCTCAGGAGAACACTTTTCGATGCCGGCGCGGAACGTCATCCCGAAGCCGCTGCAGAAGCCCCATCCGCCGATGTGGGTCGCTGCGTCCAGGCGCGAAACGACGATGGTGGCGGCGCGCTTTGGCATCGGTTCGCTCGGGTTTGGTTTCGAGACGCCAGACGAACTCGGCGAGCGAGCGAATGAGTATTACCGCCTCATCCGCGAGGAATGCATGCCCATTGGCCATGCCATCAACCCGGCGTTGGCCGTTTTGGCGTCGTTCATGTGCGCCCCAACCGATGAACAGGCAGTCGTCCGCAGCGCAAACGGCCCTGGCTTCTTTTCCTACTCGCTGGGTTACTACTACAACCCTGCGACCGGCGGACGGCACCAGCCCGCGCGCCAGAACATCTACCGACAGTTCATGGATCTTCCGTCGGAAGAGCGCGATGGGCGAAGGA
>DATNET010000568.1:0-2163 GCA_035606745.1 Tepidiformaceae bacterium | reverse complement strand
CGTTTGACGACGCCTCGTTCGATGGCGCCGTCGTCACCGTCTCGATCCAATACCTCACTCGGCCCGCCGAAGTATTCGCCGAACTTGGCAGGGTGTTGAAACCGGATGCGCCGCTTGCCGTGACGTATTCAAACCGGATGTTCCCTACCAAGGCGGTCGCGGTGTGGCAGGCGCTGAACGATGCGGACCATGCGGAACTGATTGGGGCATACTTCCGGTTGTCCGGCCGGTTCGGCCGTCCCCAGGCATATGACCTCAGCCCTGGCCCATCCTCCGACCCACTGTACGGCGTCGTGGCCCGACGGCTTCCGTAGTCCGGGCTAAACCGTCATTGGCTGGCGACTCACGAATTCGAACAGCATCGCCGGCCGATGAGCACCGTACTTCACTGTCTTGCCAGTCTCCCGGACGATGCCGAGGCCGACGACGCGGCGCCGAAAATTCCGCTTGTCGAGCGGCTCCCCGAGGATCGCCTCGTACACCCGCTGCAGTTCGGTGAGCGTGAATCGCTCTGGCAACAGGCTGTACGCGACGTTCGTGTACTCCAACTTGTTGCGTAGGCGCTGGTTGGAATACTCGATGATCCGTTCGTTTTCGAAGGCGAGTGATGAGATTCCCCGCACGGGGTGCCATGCCGGGCGCCATTCGAGCTCAGTCCGAAGCCGGGTGCGCGCCACATCGACGAGCGCGAAGTAGGCGACGACAATCTCGGCCCGCCCGCTTCCCAGGCGGTCAAATGTGAAGAGCTGTTCGAGAAACACGTCCGAAACGCCGGTCTCGTCGGCGAGCTTCCGCGCAGCCGCACCGTCCAACGATTCCCCCTCCCGCAGGATTCCGCCGGGCAAAGCCCATTGGCCCTTGCAGGGCTCGGCTGCGCGCTCAATGAGCAAAACGGAGATGCCTTCCCGCTGAACTGTGAAGATGACCAGCACCACCGCTGTTGCCATACGAGCAGTGTATCCCGCCCGCGAATAACGCTCAGACTCGCGGTGCGACCTCGCGCATGAACCGTCGCAGGTCTGCCACGTAGTCGCCGACCGTGCGTGCTTGCGTCGAAAGCATGAGTTCGTCCAGGCCGGCCTCCGCGTAGGCGCGGATGTCCTGCGCTTGCTCGTCGGCGCTTCCCGACAGTGGCAGACGCTCACCGGACGGCTGGGTCCGCCCGCCCGGCATGTGACGCAGACAGATTGGGCCTGGCTGCCGGCCGAAGCGCGCGCATTCGTCGTGATACGTCTTGGCGAGCTCGGCCAACTGCGCTGGGGCGAGGTTGATCGGGTGCCAGCCATCACCGAGTTCGGCCGCGCGCCGGATGCTCGCCTTGCCGTTGCCACCAACCCACAACGGGATGGTGCCACGGCGGCTGGGGCTATTCTTCGGGAACATCCGCATATTGGAATACTGCTTCCAGCGGCCCTCGAAGCTCGAGGTCTCCGTTTCCCAAAGGTTCCGATAGACCCGCAAATATTCGTCTGTGCGGGGGCCCCGTTCTTCGAACGGCGTGCTGAGCGCCGCGAATTCCGGCTCCAGCCAGCCCGCGCCGATTCCCACCACGAGTCTCCCGGTGCTGAGGTTGTCCACGGTGCTTAGGAACTTCGCCGTGAACACCGGGTCGCGGTAGGGCACGATGAGCACGCTCGTGCCAATCGTGACGTGGCTCGTTTCCGCCGCCAGAAAGGCAAGCGTCGCCAGCGGCTCATCCATGACTTCCGGGATGTACCCGGAATGTTCGGGGACGATGATGTGGTCGCTGACCCAGATGGAATCGTAGCCGAGGTCCTCGACCGCTCGGGCGGTCGTTCGAATCGCTTCTGGAGTGGCGAACTGGTTCGCCTGGGGAATCGCGACGCCGTAGCGCATGAAAGCTGCTCCGTTGTGTGTTCTGGCCCTGCCGGCCGATGTTTTCCGAATGTACATGGCGGACAACGGAGTGGACAGCGGCGCATCCGGCCGCGGCCCAAGATGACCGCAATGCGGGTGCGCCACTACAATGTCGATCCGTGCGGAGGGGTCGCATAGTGGCCTAGTGCGCCCGCCTGCTAAGCGGGTTCCGGCGTAAGTCGGTCGAGGGTTCGAATCCCTCCCCCTCCGCCACCCGTTCTACGCTCCGCCGCGTTGCCACGAGCTTTCTCGCATCCCGGCGTTATGATGATTGCCAGGTGCCTA
>DATNET010000537.1:0-3745 GCA_035606745.1 Tepidiformaceae bacterium | reverse complement strand
GGCCGGTCGTGTCGACGAACCCGGCAATGCTGAGCGCGCCAATCGTGAAGCCCAGGAAGTAGGCGCCGGAATCGCCGAGCCAACGCCGGGCGTTCGGAAGGTTGAACGGCACGAAGCCCAGCGACGCCCCCGCAAGCGCCGCGAACATGAGCGAAATGAGGTCGTGGCCGAGGTCCCAGGCGACGTACGCCATCGTCGCAGAAACGAGCGCGGAGATGCCGGCGGCTACGCCGTCCCGGCCATCGATCAGGTTCATCGCGTTGGTGATGAGCACGAGCCACATGACGGTGACCACCGGGTCCAGCAGGCCAAGGCCCACCGTGGAGCCGCCCGGCAGAGTCAGCTCACCAACGTGGTAGCCGCTGATGTAGAGGACGATGGCGGCGGCAAACTGGATCAGAAACTTCGTGCGCCAGCCGAGGTCGCGGAAGTCGTCGCGCGCACCGGCGATGAAGATCGCGCCGCCGCAACAGCCGAGCGCGAGAAACTTCCCCCAGTCATCCGACATGAAGTGGCGCATGGAGCCAGAAAAGATCGAGAGGAGCGCAGGTGCGAGGAGAAAGGCGGTAATGATCGAAAAGCCGCCGATGCGAGGCACGTGTAACGGCGTCGGATCGCGGCTGGCCTTGGTCGGCAGTCGCAGCAGGTAGGTCATCGCCAGCGCAATAACCAGTGCGATTGCGGCCATTTTGAGTTCAAGACTCAACGGCGCCCCCAATATGAGCCTGCTCGGACTTCACGAGGGATGACCGGGTCCCTCATCCACGCAGGCGTTGGTGGGTTGATGCTACGCGCATTTCCGCTCCGGGTCAGCATTCCCGAGTAAATGTTTCGCAGACTACACAGATACCGCGGGAATGATGCGGGCTGGCCATATCGCGGCCGGCCGCCCAAGGCCGCTGGCCGGCCCAAGCCGCCTGCGGAATCTAATCGCTCACCCTCTTCGTGGCGCCGAAATCGGGCAAATGCTACATTTGCTCGGGCCACCGGGCTCGCCGGGGCGCAGAGCTGCGGTGCGTCCGGCACCTCAGACAACGCTGGTGTCGAGCGCTGGCGTCGCTCATGACGCGAGCTAACCACCGTCTGGCCCGCCCAGCCACATCGTCCCGATGCGCCCCAACGCGCACGCTTCTGCATCACTACGAGGCCGCCTTACATGCCGGAAAACCTGACTGCTGCTCAGAAACTCAACCACCTGGTCGAACTCAAGGCCAAAGTGGAGCAGGGCGGCGGCCCCAAGCGGATCGACGCCCAGCATGCGCGTGGCAAACTCACCGCACGCGAGCGCATCGCCCTCCTCCTCGACCCCGGTTCCTTCGACGAGCTGGATATGCTCATGCGCGCGCGCAGCATCGATAACTCCGCCGGCGAGGCGGTAGTCACCGGTTGGGGCAAGGTCGATGGCCGCCCCGTCTACGTGTACTCGTATGACTTCACCCTCGTGGGTGGTTCGCTCAGCGAGGCCGTCGCCGAAAAGATCCTCAAGGTGATGGACCTCTCCATGACCACCGGCGCCCCGATCGTCGGCATCATCGATTCCGGTGGCGCGCGCATCCAGGATGGCCCGGAGGCGCTGCGCGGCTTCGGGGAAATCTTCGCGATGAACACGCTCGCCAGCGGCGTCGTCCCCCAGCTCAGCGTCATCATGGGCCCGTCCGCCGGTGGCGGCGCCTATAGCCCGGCCCTCACCGACTTCATCTTCATGACCGAAGGCAGCGGCCAGATGTACATCACCGGCCCGGATGTCATCCGCGCCGTCACCGGCGAAGAGGTCACGCACGACGAGCTCGGCGGGGCCGTTGCGCACGCCTCGCGCTCTGGCGTCGCCCACTTCGCCGTGGCGGGCGAAGAAGCGACCATGATTGAGGTCCGGCGCCTGCTCTCCTTCTTGCCGTCGAACAACACGGAAGACGCACCGGTTAGCCCTTCCGGCGACGACCCCGAGCGCGCCGACTAAGATCTGCTCACGCTTGTCCCGAGCGAGCCCAACCGGCCCTACGACGTGCGCGAGGTGATCTTCCGCCTGATCGACGACGGCGACTTCATGGAAGTGCACGAACTCTTCGCCACGAACATGGTCGTGGGTTTTGGCCGCATGGGCGGGCGTTCGGTGGGCTTCGTCGCGAACCAGCCGGCACAGCTCGCCGGCTCGCTCGACATCAACGCCAGCCGCAAGGCATCGCGCTTCGTCCGCTTTTGCGACGCTTTCAACATCCCGCTGGTGACCCTCGTCGACACGCCCGGCTTCCTCCCGGGGCTCGGCCAGGAGTACGGCGGCATCATCACCCATGGGGCCAAGTTGCTGTACGCCTACAGCGAAGCGACGGTGCCGAAGATCGCCGTCATCCTGCGCAAGAGCTACGGCGGCGCCTACCTCGTGATGTCGAGCAAGCACCTGCGTGGCGACATGAACTACGCCTGGCCGACTGCCGAAATCGCGGTGGCTGGCCCGGATGCCGCAGCAAACGTGGTCTATCGGGAAGAGATCGCCAACGCCGCTGACCCGGAGGCGCGCCGCAAGGAGCTGATCGAGGAGTATCGCCAGAAGTTCGCGAACCCTTACATCCCCGCCGGTCGCGGTTTCCTCGATGATGTCATCGACCCACGCCAGACCCGGTCAAAAGTGATCCGGGCGCTGGAGATGCTGCAGAACAAGGCCGACCGCAACCCGCCAAAGAAGCACGGCAACATCCCGCTCTGACGATTTTGGCCGGGACCGCGCCAGCGCGTCGGCACCGTTCTCGGGAGCGGCGCGCAGCATGATGGGGACTTCCCCGATCACCGGATCAGCACAGACGACAGACACTCTCTGCACAAGACTCGCAAGAGGGTGCCTTCATGGCGAACACGTCTGCGCCGGATGGCGCGCCCGGCAGCGCCTCCCGAAACCTGGTCCTGGCAGCCGTTGAAGCGCTGCCACCCCTGCCTGCCGTCGCGTTGCGCGTGATGCAAGTCGCCCAGGACCCACATTCCTCCGCCTCGGACCTCGCAATCGTCGTCTCGGCCGATCCCGGCTTGAGCGCGCGTGTCCTCCGTATGGCGAATTCAGCAGCATACCGGCGGGCGCGGGACATCACCTCGGTCCAGGATGCGCTCGTCATGCTCGGCTTCGTCCTCGCCCGCAACGTCGCGGTGAGCGGCGCCATTGCCGGTGCCTACGCGCCGGATTGCCTCAACGCGCTGTTCCGCATCGATGCATTCTGGCGGCACTCCATTGCCGTGGCGTTTCGTGCCTCGGAATTGGCCGGCAAGAGCCGCCGGGTTGATGTCCCCAGCGCCTTCACCGCCGGCATCCTCCACAACATGGGCCGCCTCGCCATGTTTTACGCCGACCCCGCGGGCCTCGACCAGGCGGTCGCGCGGGCCATGGCCACCGGCACTGAACTCGAACCAATGGAAGAGCAGCTCGGCTACGACCATGCCGAAGTAGGCGGCATTCTCGCCGAAAAATGGCACCTGCCTGCCGACATCGTAGACGCGATCCGTGGCCACCATGGCAGCCACGAGGGCGAAGCGACGCTGTCCGGCGTTGTCGCGGCAGCGGACCGCTTTTGCAACGACCATGGCCTCCTGCCGGGCTACATCGTGCCAGGCTATATGGAGCGCCTGGGCCAACCACCCGACGACTTCCTGCGGCTTATCAAGCAGGTCGAAGCGCTGATGCAGCTTGTCGTGGGGCTGCCCATGGGCCTCCGCGCCGCCTAACATTGCCGCCACTGACCGTGTTTCTGCATGGGTCGGGAGG
>DATNET010000535.1:0-3319 GCA_035606745.1 Tepidiformaceae bacterium | reverse complement strand
ACCTTCGGCCACGGGGTGCGGCCAGGCTGGATGAGCGTCGCGCAGGCCCGGCGTTACGAGGAAGCGCTGGCCTCGGCCCACGATGCGGGCACTTAGCGCCCCGGCGGGGTCGATGGGCGCGGTAGCACCTGCGGCGCCCGTCGCTTGTCGCCAAGAAGCACCATGTCGAGGATGAACACCACCGCCGTCGCAAACACCGCGGCGCCGGCCACCTTCATCAGCAATCGCACAACCCACAGGACTATCCTGGCGACCAACCTCAACAGTCCCAGGGCGGCACGGTTTGGCATGCTAAGCATCGTCCATCACCCCGAATATTCCTGGCGAGCTACCCGTGATCAGCTCTGCGCCAACGCTGTGTTCGTAGAACTTCGCAGGCCCGACGCCTCCAATGATCGCATAGGCGTAGCCTTCGGCCGCAAGTGCTGACAGGCACTGGATAAGCAGGACGCGCCCCACTCCTCGCTTCCGCGCCGCCGCATCGACGCCCGTCGGGCCGAAGAAGTCCGGCCGCGTGGCGTTATAACAGGCGAAGCCGATGAGCGCGGCACCCTCGACCGCGATGTAGACCGTCGGCGGCACATGCGCGAAGGCGGCGAGCAGTTCGTCCGCCCAACTCGCCCAGCGCTCGCGCACGAAGGAGAGCACCCGGCCTCGTTCGAACGTCTCGGCGCGGCGACATTGGACCCCCGCGCCAAGCAGTCGTGCCCGTTCGCTTTCGCACGTGGGAAGGTCGTACAAACGTACGAGCATGTCTTGCATATCGTCCGCGCCGCCTACGCCAGCCCGCCGCCATCGAGCACGAGCGTCTGACCGGTCGTGAACGAGGACGATGGTGTGGCGAAGTAGACGACGGCGCCAGCCATCTCGTCGGGATCACCGATACGCTTGAGTGCACCGCCCTGCACAGAATTCTTGAGGATCGCCTCGTTCTCCCAGAGCGCCCGCGAAAATTCGGTCTTGATGAGTCCAGGCGCGATGCAATTCACGCGAATGCCATCGACGCCCCACTCCTTGGCGCAGACCTGCGTGAGCATGATCACGGCCGCCTTCGAAACTGAATAGCCGCCGAGCCCGGTGGAAGCGCGCAGCCCACCAGTCGAGCTCACGTTGACGATCGCCCCGCCCTCGCCGTGTTCGAGGATCGCCTCGCGCACCATTTTGCTGAGGAAGAAACACGACTTCACATTCGTGTTCATGATCATGTCCCACGCCCGCTCGTCGATGTTTTGGACGGGCCCGAACAGCGGGTTCGCGCCCGCGTTGTTCACCAGCACGTCGATTCGCCCAAGCTGCTTCTTCGTCTCGTCCACAAGGTTTTGGAGCGCGGCGAGGTCGCGGACGTTGGTTGGCACGGCGATGCCCTTGCGTCCCGTCGCCCGGATAGCGGCGACTGATTCCTCCAACGCCTCTGGCTTCCGTGCTGCGACGCAGACATCGGCGCCCGCCTCCGCGAGTGCGACGGCGATGCTTCGACCGATACCGCGGCTCCCACCGGTAACGATGGCAACCTTCCCGGCGAGCGAAAAACTCGCGACTGTCATGGACTTCCCCCTCGTCAATTCGCTCGATTCTACCCGTCAGACGCGCTCGGTGAGCGGACTCGCCGCCGGCTCCTCAAACGGACGCGCCCGGCGCTCGGGCCAAGGCGACGACTCGCCCAGGGCGCTTGCGCCAAGGCGACGACTCGCCCAGGGCGCTTGCGCCAAGGCGACTTCGTCGCCCACTAATGCGAAACGAAACTCTGTTCCGGGCTGATGAGATGCTGGACATCGTTGAGTGATTGCAGCGCGCGCACGCCCTCGCCCGCATAGACGATCTGGACGGACGTATGTGCCGGGCGGAAAAACATGTCGTAATGGACTCCGATGATGTGGGCGATGTACGCGTTGATGACGCCGCCGTGACAGGCGACGACCACTCGCTTGCCCTCGTTCTCGGCGATGATGCCTTCGACTGCGTTCACGGTCCGCTTACGAAAGTCGTGGCTCGATTCGGAATACGGGTAGACGTCCCAGCTGCGTTCGCGAAGCATGCGTTCACGCACCCCGAGCAATAGCCGTCGCCCGAGAAAATCCACCGCCGGCTGATCAGCAGGGATATCCCGAAAGACCTCGACTTCGCGCAAGTCGGGGATCACGATCGGCTCGAGGCGGTGATGTTTGGCAACCTGGGCGCCGGTATCGAACGCACGCCGGAGCGGGCTGGCATACACGGCGTCGATGCGGGCGGTGGAAAATCGCTCGCCCACCAACCGGGCCTGGATTTCGCCGCGTTCGCTGAGCGGCGGGTCGACGATATCCCCGACCGGCCCGCGGCCCCAATCCGGCACGACCTGCTCACCGTGCCGGATAAACACGAGTTCGGTGACCCCTTCCACATCCGTAAGAAACGCCCGGTCGAAGACCATGGGCGGATGCGGGGTAGGCGGTTCTGGGCTTCCAGTCATCATTCGCTCCAACTCGGGGGATTGGTTGACTATCCCAGAGTGCGGCGGGAGTGAACAGCGATGGTGTGCCCTACCGCCTCAACCAGTCCGAGATGGCGTTCGGCGATTGGCGTCGCGCGATGGCAGCGTAACGGGCGAAAGCTGCGTGGACCTCTTCGCACCCCAGCCAACGGCACCCGCGGCAATACCCAACAAATATTGGTTCAGGCTCACGCCTTCGAGCTCAGCCTCCCTGGCAAGCCGGACATGCAGCGAGGCCGGAAGTCGCAGCAGGATCTTCCCATTTCGGGTGGGCTCGTCCGCCGGAAGTGGGACCTCGCTACCCTCTTCGAGCATGTAGTCCAGCCACGATTCCATGACATCGCGGAGGTGAGCCAGGGCTTCCTCTTGCGACTGGCCTTGCGCAAAGCAGCCGGGGAGCTCTAAGACGCTCGCGACCCATCCCGCTGTATCCTCCGCGACGTCCCGAACCAGCGTGATGTGGTACGGCAGCTCCATATAGTCACTCGTGCGCATCGTTCATCACCTCGTCGATCGCAATCAATGCCTTTCGTACGTACACCGGCAACAGCGGCTGCCTCGGGTCCACGCCCACCGGGAAGCGCAGGCGCGGATGAAAGTAGAGGCGGTGATCCCCCTTGGCCGGCCGGAACCCAAAGCCAAGCGCGATAGGGATCGAATGCAATTCCGCCGGGTCGACGCTCGTCGATTCTCGCATTCGTTCGATCCGCTTCTCGAGCTTCACCTCCGCCATACTATCACGGGCGATATCGGTTTGGCGCGCCTGGCCCTGCTTTGTGTAGAGTTCTCGCACGACCTCGCCCAGGAGACCACATGCCAGCATTCCGGCCCGCGACTATCCCCGGCGCC
>DATNET010000531.1:0-4621 GCA_035606745.1 Tepidiformaceae bacterium | reverse complement strand
CGCGCAGCGCCTGGACGTACGCCAGGGCGGCCTGCGAGCCAGCCTGCTCCGACGCGACAGTCGCCGCGGCGCTGCTTGCCTTCACGGCCGCTCCAGCGGCACGGTAACGGGCGAATGCGCTGAAGTTGAACAGCGGCGCCTCAACACTTCCACGCGCGTCGAGCACGTGAAACGGACCGATGATCTGGCCGTTGGGATTGAGGCCCGGGAGCGAGAAACCGAATGATGCGGTGTTGAGAGTCCGAGTGAATTGCGACGCCGATGCGTTCAACGACGGCAACAGGTCCGCGCGGCTCTGGCGCACGCGCGCCTCTGCCTCGGTGACACGAATCCGTGCCCCCTGCGCTGGTGCGCTGTTGCGAGCCGCAATGCGAGCTGCATCGCCGATCGATAACGTGGATGGTACGGGCGCCGTGGTCGTGTCCTGTGCCGCCAGTGTCTGCACGGCCGTGGCCGATGCAAGGCACAAGCTCAACACAAGCGCCAGGCGCGTGGTGAATTTGCCTTTCATTTTTGAGGTACCGCGCGGAGCGCGGAGAGGTAGAAGTCGACCAGTTCGTTGTATATCTGTTCGTCCGGCCGGTTGCGAAGGTGCGGGAAGAACTTTCGCTTGCAACACCACATGGCGCTGGTGCTGAAAAGCGAGATCAGCATTCGCCCCGCGACCGCTGGATCCAGCGCACGAAACTCGCCAGCATCGATGCCGCGGCGTATGATGCCGGAAAGCAGCTTCTGCGTGCGGGCAATGACTTCGGCGCTGTAGAATTCCACCAGGTCCGGGAAGTGGTGCAACTCGCTCACGACGACCCGGTATATCACCGAGAACGCCGGCGTGCGCACGAAATCCCAGTAGTGCTGCATGAAAGCCAGCAGCTGCTCCTGTGCCGAGCCCGTGTCTGGAATTCCCTCGCCTGCGACGATGGCCTCGACGATGGTGGAGCGCACCATCTCGCGGAACAGCGCTTCCTTGTTCGGGAAGTAGAGGTATATGGTGCCCTTCGAGACGCCGGCCTGCCGCGCGATGTCTTCGAGGCGTGCGCCCGCGAGGCCGTGCTCTCCGAATACCTCGAGCGCGGCGTGCAGGATCTGCTGAGGGCGTTCTTCCGGAAGCCGCCGCCAGCGCGGTTCCGTAACTTCTGCGGACATATATGATTTCTGTATGTTACTGACCAGTCAGTAACATACTCAGGACCTGCGATGGCGTCAACGAGCCTTTGAGCGGCCACTCGAGGATTTTCCGCCCATGCGGAGGATGGTCTTCCACTCCTCGGGCCGGACAGGCTGGACCGAAAGCCGGCTCCCCTTCCTGAGCAGCTCCATCTTTTCCAGTTCCCGGACATGCCGCAGGCCTGGGAGGTCGAGGAAGTTCTCGAACCGGTCGCCCGCCCGGATGTCTACCATGTACCAGATCGGATTGGACTCG
Source organism: Tepidiformaceae bacterium (assembly GCA_035606745.1). GTDB lineage: Bacteria > Chloroflexota > Dehalococcoidia > Tepidiformales > Tepidiformaceae > DATNET01. Next base: position 3,198 of record DATNET010000531.1, on the reverse strand, counting down.
CTGCTCTTGGGGTCATGATGCTCGTCCGAAGGATCCCATGCGGAAAAATCAGGATAGCCCTCACGCACGATCTCTGCCGTCCCCACGATGCCGGCCGGATCGGCGCCGGAGTAATAGAAGAGCACCCCGTCGCCCTTCTTCATGTCGTCACGCATGAAGTTGCGGGCCTGATAGTTACGCACGCCGCTCCAGTAGGTCGTTTGGCGGGGTGAGGCCAGCAGGTCATCGTATGAGAAGCAGCTCGGCTCGCTCTTGAGGAGCCAGTAGCGGCGGTCCTTGGATTCAGACATTGATGTGTTCGATTGTTGGTTCGCGTTCGGGCATTGCGCTCCCACCCACAAATCTATGGCGTCGGGTGTGTGCTGAACGGTTGCCGTTGGTGTATCAAGGCTCTGCCGACACGCAGCGCGTCGTGGCATCGTCGCACCGCCAGGCCATGCTGTGCCCCGTCGCAGCTTACCATAGATTCAGACGCAACCAATCCCATCCCATGCATCGACACATTCGCTGGCTGGCTCTCTCCGTACTGATTGGCGGTTACGTCCCGACGACCACTGTGGCCGCGCAGAACACGGCGGCGAACGCTGTGGGAATCTCCACAAAAACAGGGATGACGCCGCCCAGTCTGCTTGCACCGTTCAAGACTGGCAAGCAGTACTTCGACGTTGACGCGTCTGGCGCGTTGCAGGTGCGTAGTGGAGAAGGCGTCGCGCCGCGCGTGCTGCTTCCGGCTGGAAGCTTTTCCATCGTTGCGCCATCGCCGAACGGGCGCTACGTCGCTTATGGCGTCGGCGCCGCGAACGGCACGGGCCCGTATCAGGTTCGCATCCGTGACGTGCAGACGGGCAGGGATCTTCCCGACGTGTTGCACGCCGCCCGCATCTCCCCCGCTCCATGGTCGCACGACGAAAAGGGATTTCTCTACGTGCGTCAGGATTCAACCAATGGACGCGAGCGTATCTACTATCACGGCGTCGGTCGCGCCGAGGCAAACGACGCGCTGATATTCAGTCAGTTCGATCATCCCGAGTGGCGTTACGCCGCGCGCGTGAGCGATGATGGCCATTACGCGGTGTTCACCATTTCGTATCCCGCGAATTCGAACACTCGGATCTACTTCATCGATCTCGATGATCCGGGCAAGCCTAATTTCGGTGCACCGGTCGTCAAGCTCGTTCAGTCATTCGATTCTCGCTACGAGTTCGTGGACAACGCCGGCAGCTATTTCTTTCTTCAGACCGATCGTGACGCGCCACTCGGCAGGATCATCCTCGCGAACACGGATGTGATCCGGGAGGCGCGTTGGCCCTCGCTCATCCCACAGTCCGACGACACGTTGCTGTTTGCGCGAACAGCCGGCGACGAGTATCTCGTGGCCGTGTACCGGTCGGCGACAGGGGCGACTACTGCGCGTCTTTACGGTCCCCAGGATCCGTCGATTCTGCGCAACGAGATGCGCGAGCGCATGGATTCGCTGAAGAAGGCCCGCAAGACAGAGGACGACCCGCGTCGCTCGGACAGGGGCATGGGTCCGCGCGGGCTGATGGGCGGCGGACCAGCAATACGACTGGAGCCGCGCAGCGATCTGCCCGTTCCGGCGGGAGCCAGCATCGTCGCCATGAACTCGGTCGCAGACGACGCGCAACTCTTTTATACGGTAAAGTTGTCTGATGGGAAGGTGCAGTCCTTCGTGTACGACGTGAAGCGATCGACCAACCAGCCCTTTCCGGAACCAGCCGCGAATCCTTCACCTGGTAAATGATGGCCCTGCTTCCCTTTCTCGCTCTTTTCGCCGGCGCCGTTCGCACTGTAGTCGCGGTCGCTGTTGTCATCCTCGCGATCGCGTTTCTGCTCGACTGGCTGGTTCGTACCAGACGGGTGAACCCCTTTCATCCGATGGCACGGGTCATCCGCCGCTTCGTCGATCCGCTGGTCGACCCGATCGAGCGGCGTATCGTACGAGCGGGCGGCAGCCCCAGTTCAGCCCCGATCTGGGCCCTTGTCGGGGCGGTGTTCATCGGCATCGTGATCATCAGCGGCGTGGACTTCGTGCTTCAGGGGCTCGCGACGATGATCTTCGCGGCGACCTCGGGGCCGGTGGGACTCTTCGTGATGCTGGTACGGCTCACGTTCGACGTGCTCCGCCTCGCGATCATAATCGTCGTCCTCATTTCGTGGCTGCCCATCTCGCCGTTTTCGCCGTGGGTGCGCTGGGCGTTCGCCCTCACCGAGCCGATACTCCGGCCGCTCCGCGACATCGTCCCCAGGCTCGGCATGTTCGATATCACGCCCATCGTAGCGTACTTCCTCCTCGGCATTCTGGAGTGGGCCTTCCTGAGGATGGTCGGGATGTAAACTATATCCGTCCATCCGGCTTATCGGATGGACGGCCCCTTGTCCCATGGGGCTTTCGGGGCTATCGTTCGAGACAACCGATATCCGTGGCGATTTCAGGCAAATTGCGGCCACGTAAATCTTTCGCTAAAGCGCCCCTTCATGGCCCGGCGCTCCCTGCCGGGCCTCTTTTGTATTCATGGTGGTATGACTACTTCAAGCTCTTCCGACGTCTCAACTTCCTCAGCGTACCTTGCCGCACTCGCCGATCGCGTCCTCGTATATGACGGCGCCATGGGGACCAACATTCAGCGCTATCACCTGACGCCCGAGGATTTCGGCGGCAAGGCGCTTGAAGGGTGCAACGACAACCTCGTGCTCACGCGTCCGGACGTAATCCAGGCGATCCACGAATCGTTTCTAGCGGTCGGATGCGACGTCGTCGAGACGTGCACCTTTCAATCGACGCCGCGCCGGCTGGAAGAATGGGGTTTGCTGGACAAGGCGCACGAGCTGAATGTGAAGGCCGCGCAACTTGCGCGGGCCGCGTGCGAAAAGTTCGCGACGCCGGACCGGCCGCGGTTCGTCGCCGGCTCCATGGGTCCAACGGGAATGCTGCCGTCGAGCACGGATCCCGTGCTATCGAAGGTCACCTTCGAAGAGCTCGCGTCGAACTACTGCGCGCAGGCGAAGGCCCTCATCGAGGGCGGAGTGGATGTGCTCCTCATCGAGACGTCGCAGGACATTCTCGAGGTGAAGGCGGCTGTCGTCGGCATCGAGCGCGCGTTCCAGGAAATGGGGAAGCGCGTCGCTCTGCAGGCCCAGGTGACACTCGACGTAAGCGGCCGCATGCTGCTCGGCACC
>DATNET010000521.1:0-2354 GCA_035606745.1 Tepidiformaceae bacterium | reverse complement strand
CACGAACGCGGGACGCGAGCCGCGACGGCACGCACCTCGCCGTCCCGGCCCAGCCGGGACTCGCCGTGACGCGCTCTAGTTCCTCGCGGATCGCGTGCTTGAGGGCAGTGTGGGCAGCTGCGGCCCGCGTAAACCGGCGTTCTTCACGCTCTCCATCCTCCTCCTTGTCATGGGACATCAGGATGTCGAAGTAGTCGTTCACCCGCTGCTCGATGGTGGAAGGACTGGCCAGGAGCAGCTCGACGCGCGCCAGCGCGGTGAGCATGTCGGCGGCTTGGCCGGGGAGCTGTTTGGCGCGCAGCTTTCGCCAGTCCTCGCCGTGCAGCGTCGGCCAGTGCTCCGTCGCTTGGAGATCAGCGCAGATCCGCAGCGCCGCCGCCGCGTGCTCGTTGATGGCGAGTAGCCCCGCAGTAATGGCGTCACGGCGCTGGACAACAAGCTCACGCTGGCCGCGCAAGCGCTCCACCGTCACGCCGCCGTAGGCACCGATGAGGGCCCCGGCCAGCGCCCCGAGAAAGACGACGACGGTTTCCACCTCGCCACTGTATCGGCGGCGACCGCGTCCCCGATCGCCGCAGTGCCCTCTCCCCACGCCACGCGGCTATGCTAGATCTCTTCGCAACGTTCTCGGGCTCAGTTGGCCCGATTCCTCGGTTCCCGGAGAGGACGTCCGGTATGGCTGTAGAGAGCGAGCAGCGCCACAAGATCGACCCTCTTGCCGAGCAGGCAGCAACGCTTCTCGCAAAAGCGATGATGACAAGCCACGATCGTGACCTGCTCTGGCAGGAGTTCCGCGATCTGGTCGTCACTCACACAAAGGAACTCGAGGAGGCTCCGGTCCGCGAAGCCCTGGATGAGATGGAGCGCCAAGGACTGAGCCTCGACGTCGTCGCTCGGGTCGTGCACGAAAAACTCGGCAAGTAGCTGTACGAATCGCCGTACGGCAACCCCCCGATCGCGGACGCGATCGCCGATGGATGGGGTGGTGGCGTCCCTGCTGTCTTCCAACTGTTCGGACGTGGCCTCTGGGGTTCTCCAAGCGGTGCTCGACGTTCGCGAATCGCCATGCGCCCAGTCGACGGAATGGGCATCAGGCGCCCCAAAGGCACCGAAGTCCCGCCTGGTGCCGTATTGGTGCCACCACGCGAAAAACGCCTGCAAGGTCTCCATCCTGGGATCCCGCTGGTTGGGCGGATAACAGCGCAGCTGACGCGGGCTGGCGGGCGTGTCGTCGCCGCGGCAGGTCCCGTTGGGCGTACTGGAGGCCGGCCCTGGAAGCGACTATACGGCTCCGTTGGTGCCATACAGCGCGATCCCGCCGGGAGCCTTGAGCGCCATGCCCGGCCTGGTCGGGTCCGTGCAACGCGCCCATGCGTCATTGCGAAACCCTCCCTTCGGCCGAGTGGTTCGACGGGGCTCGACGGCTACTAACGCACGCGCGGTTCGCCGTCCTAAACGAGGAGGGGCCGCCGTAGCGGCCCCTCAGTGGCCGTTTTGCCACGCGCCCTGGCTAAGTGAAGTAGGAACCGTTGCGCTCGAACGCGAGCTCCGCGAACTCGGTCCGCGACGTCCGAGCGGGGTCGGACGTGTAGACGACCGAGCCGCTGCGGCCGGTCCACTCCACGGTCGCCGACGTCTGGACGGCATGCAGTTCGAACCGTTGCTTCGCGTTTCGGACGTGTCGTCTGCGGCGGACGCCGTGCCAGCGGGCCTTGAAGCTCACTTCTGCCTCCCGGCTCGGCCCATCGAGGATGGCGTTGACAACGTCGTGATAATCATCCACGTCGAGGTCGTCCACGATCATGTGGGCATGGGCGTCGTCGAGATCCGCGAACACGGCGCCTCCGGCGATCGGGACGGTCCAAAACAGGCCGTTGTCCGAGCCCGGGTTGAAGTCGTGGATCTGATGAGCGGGATCAACCTGACCCCGAAAGACATCCAGTCAAACGAACGCGAACGTGGCGTGGTGGACATTCCCGTCCCGGCCGACATAGTTCGCCTTCATGAACCGCAGGTCGGCGTCGAAGGGCAGGTGCTCGCGGGTGCCTGCGGCATGGTCGACCCGCCACCCCGTGCCGGCCACGTTGGCCACGCCGACCCGCCCTCGCATGTTGGTGATCAGCGACGGCTCCGCGTCCGGGGCGGGAAACTCGAAGTGGATCCTGGGTGTACCCGGTCCGAGCGGCTGGATCGACTGTGGAATCCGACGCGGCAGGTCGCCGTCGGTCGGCAGCCCCGCGGCACGCGCAAGCGCCGGCAGCATCAAGCCGCCCACCGTGGCCGCACCGGATGCTCGCAGAAGCACGCCACGCGACATTGCCCGATCCCAGAAGTGGTCGTGACCGCGGTAGCCC
>DATNET010000494.1:0-2569 GCA_035606745.1 Tepidiformaceae bacterium | reverse complement strand
CAGGCAGTATCGGACGATGTCGCCGACGCCACGACAACCGCCGGGACAGCGCATGTGCACGATGCTTCGCCGGCTGGGACAGGCGGGACCGCGGCCGATTCAGCGGAAGGCGCCGCCCACGAACATGGCCCTGAAGTGGCCGTTTCGGCTGACCAACTCGCGGCCGCCGATGCCTTCGTGGCGAAAGTCAAGGCCGATACAACCCAGTACTCAGACATAAGGGCGGCCATGGCCGCTGGCTATGTCCAGATCACCCAGGACTTGCCGGGCATCGCCGCCCATTTCGAGAAGCCTGCCTACATGGCCGATGGCGACATTATGGACCCCGAAAAGCCCGAATTCCTGCTCTACACCAAGCGGCTGAGTGGCGACTGGCAGTTCATTGGTGTGATGTTTTACAGCGAACAGGTAACCGACAATCCGCCCTCGTTTTTCGGGCCGCTCGATGCCTGGCACCTGCACACGGACCTCTGTTTCACGGCTGGAGCGCAGGTGGCCACGGTGACGGATGCGAGCCAGTGCAGGGGCCTGTTCGTAGCCAAGACCGCGTGGCAACTGCACGTGTGGGTGCTGCCCAACGCGAACGGGGTGTTCGCGCACGATTTCGCCCCAATCGACCCGGGTGCCTACCCGCCAGCCGATCGGCCCGCTGCGCAGGACCTCAATCTGGTGGCCAAGGCGCGCTAGTCTCCGAAGGCAGGCCAGCTCGCCGGGCCGTCCACCGCTCGTTCACCGAATATACCCCAGGCGAATGGAAGTTTTTGCAGCCTGTTTACGAAGATGCGGTTTGCGGTTCACATGGACACGCTAGCCTCGAAGGCGACGGTGTTGGGCAACTGGTGAACCCGACCCGCGCAACCAGTAAGAACGGCCCGGCGACATTCCCTCCCCCGCCGCGCCTCGTCATCGCCCGCAGGGCCCAAGGACCGACTTTCGATCCCGATCCTACCTCTCCAGTCCCCATCGAAAGTCTCGAACACAGAAAAGCCCGCTTTGGCCAGCGGGCTTTTCGCTTATCTACAGCAGTACTCGTGTCAGCTACGCCGGGACCGGCACGCCCACTTTGACCACCGGAATGGCCGCGCCGGAGAAGAATTGAACGACGGCGCCACCCTGGAGCAGACTCGACACGTAGACCGCGCCCTCGGGAACGCGTTCGGTCACTGTCGCTTTTGCTCGGATGGCGACGTCCCCGGCGCTGATCTCGATTTCATCGCCCGTGTGGATGCCGAGCCGCCCGGCGTCCTCTTCCGACACCTGGATGCGGTCGTAGCGGTGCAGCTTTTCGGCCTCAGGGTGGCGGAGTTCGGCTGCATCGAGCGCGGTGTAGAGGTCGCGCCCGGTGATGATGCGGATGCCGTCTCCAGCCTCTATGGCCTTGAGTGGGACGGCGACAGCCTTGGTGCTCGGGGCGACATCGAGTCGAACGCCGTCACCGATGATGAGGTCGTGGGCGGGCTGATAGTCGGGCACCTGCTTCGCGATTTCGCCCATGGCATCGTCGGCAGTGGCGGGGAGCTCAACGCCCAGCGCGGCGCCGAGCGCCTGCAAGGCATCCAGCAGCGGGACGGCATCGCCTTCAGGCTTCACCGCCGCGGCCAGTCGTTGCACGCGAAAGTCCATCTGCGTGTAGGTCCCGCGCGAGGTGTATGGACGTCCCTCCGCGATCACGACGGTGGCTCGCTGGGCGGTTGGATGGAGGACGTTGTCGATGACGACAATCGTCCCAATGTTCGCAAGTGCGGCAGCCGCGCCGGGAAGGCGCAGAGTCGGGTCGTCGCGGATAACCAGGAGGCCAGCCAGCCCATCGAGTGGGTTCTCTGACCCCTCCGTCGCGACGCCGACATCGAACAGGCCGTGCACGTTGACTTCTTGCGGAAGGATGGCGAGATTCTTGGATGCATCGTCCCCGAATAGGGCGACGGCGAGGTTTGCGGCGCCGCTGGCCATTGCGGCAGCAACTGTGGGGCTGACTGGATTTGGCGCGCAGAGCACCAGCGTTTCATCTTTGGGCGCGGCCTTGAGGATCTCGGCCGCCGCCGCAATGGTGTCGTTGGCAGCAGGCTTACCCAGCACTGCGTCGGCGAGTTGCCCCGCGGCGATGCCCTCTTCGCCAGGCGCGCAACGCACCCAGACGGCTGAATAATCCACGAGCTCGCTGCGCAGGGCGCCGATCGTAATCAGCCTGGCGTGATGGTTCACGACGGCGTCCTTGGTCCGGACGCTCGCGACATTGTGGCTCTCTTCGAGGTCGTCTGCGATGACGACGACCGCCTTCGAATCCTTCAGACGCGTGAGGTCCGTCGCCATCCGCCAGGTGCCGAGGCGGGCTTCGACGGCGGCTTTTGCTGCGCGAATGACCGGCCCAATCGAAGTATCAGCCGAGACGTTGAACACTTCGCCCGCGATTCGGCGCCCGAGCCACGCTTCCTCATTGGTCGCCGTGGCGCCAATGAGCACACCCACGCGTCCGCGGCCGGCGGCCGACTTCAGCGCGGCAGAAGCTTCCGCGATGGCGTCCTGGAACGTTGCCGGGGCCTGGATCTGGCCACGCCGCACGAGGTGCTTT
>DATNET010000484.1:0-3504 GCA_035606745.1 Tepidiformaceae bacterium | reverse complement strand
CCTCCCGGATGTTGATGAAGAGGACGATGACGAGGCGGAGGGTGCGCAGCCAGCGGCAACCGCCACCCCGGCGGACGACGAACCCGAGGATGAGGATCCTTCCAGTTGGACCATCGGCGACCTTATCTGTTCACTCGGCGCGGCCGGGCTCGTCACGCTCAGCCTGCTGGAGCTGCCCGATTCCGACCGCTTCGCCACACCGCTCGACGAAATGTTGGACGACGTGGACTACGAGGAACTGGTGCGCATCCCCGGGGTGCTGTTGCTCGCGGCCATGAAGATGTAGGTGGGGCGGGGGCCTCGGCGCTAGCGGTTCACGGCTGTGGTGGCGTGGCGGTCGTCGTGCGGAAGTTGATGCCGCCTTCGGCGCTCTCGATGTACTTCCCCGTGACGGCATCGATGGCGTCGACGTGCACCTGGTCGGCGGGGTCCAATGGCGGAAGCGGCCTGTAAGGGCTGTCGGGAGGGCCGCTCGAGACGAAGATGGGGTGGCCGAGGTCCCGGACCACAACCCAGCAAAGGCACTTGAACGGCGGCGTCGAGAGCGTGTCCGCATAGTTGGCGAGGGCGCTTTCGGTTACCGAGCCGTCCTGCCAGTGTTGCCTCGCGATCGCTTCGGCCTCCTGCTGGGTGACCTTCACGCGCTGGAGGTCCGCGGCGGACGGTTCTGACAGTTGCACGTCGGCGCCGGCCAGTACCGCCGCCCGCACGGTTTTGAGGATTGGTACCGCCGTGGCGGTCGGGATGGCCGTCGCCGTCGCCGCGGCGGTGGCCGGGGAAGTCGTGCTGCCCCGGCACGCGACTGTAAGGGCGAGTGCGGCGAAGCAGAGAGCGGGAATGAAAGCGAAGCGCAGCCGGAGTGCCATGATGGTTCGGGTGACGATATCATCTTGCGGGCCGGCCTGGGACGCAGGTTCCGGCCTTCGTCGTGCGCTTTACCTGCTGAGAAGTTCAACCTTGACTCCCGTGCTGTGTACGCCTCTCCGGCGCGGAGCCGCTAGCGCCGCGCGCCGTGCCGCGCTAGCCTTCGCGCGTGGAACGCTTCACACCGCGCCAGAAGCTGTGGCTGGAACGTGACGGGCAGCTCGTCATGTCGGATTACCGGGTGCGGTTGCTGGAGCTGGTGGCGGAATCGGGCTCGCTTGCGCACGCGGCGACGGTGCTCGGCCTTTCTTATCGGCGCGCCTGGGGCAAGGTGAAGGAGATCGAGGCGAACCTCGGCATGCCGCTCGTGCAATCGGCGATTGGCGGCGCGGGCGGGGGGCACACGACGCTCACGAACGAAGGGCGCGAGCTGGTGGAAGCGTATCGCCGCTACCAGGCGCGGCTCGAAAAGGCGATGGAAGAGGCGTTCGCGGAGGAACTCAGTGGGCTGCCTATACATTCGTGGGGCGTCGATGAAAAGGCACGTATTCCGCCCTCCTGCTAGGCTGAATCGATGCTGAAAGACACCTATTGCGGGGAACTGACGCCCGCCGATGAGGGCCGTAGCGTGCGTCTCGCGGGGTGGGTGCACCGCCGTCGCGACCATGGCGGGCTGATCTTCATCGACCTGCGCGATGCGAGCGGGCTCGTCCAGGTAGTGTTCAACCCGGAGGATGCGGCCAGCCACGCGGTCGCCCATCGTGCCCGTTCGGAATGGGTGCTGCAGGTCGAAGGTACGGTGCGGCGGCGGGCGCCCGAGACGGTCAACCCGAACATGGCGACGGGCGAGGTCGAAATCGTGCCGACGCGTGCGCGGGTGCTGAATGAGGCGCTGACGCCGCCGTTCTACATCAACGAACCGGTCGACGTGGATGAGCAGCTGCGGATCAAATACCGGTACCTGGATTTGCGGCGGCCCGACGTAGCGAGCGTTATCAAGCTGCGTCACGAAGTCGTACGCTTCATGCGCAGCTTCCTGTGGGAGCGCGGATTCATCGAGGTCGAGACGCCGACGCTAATCAAGTCGACTCCCGAAGGGGCGCGAGACTTCCTGGTGCCGTCGCGCATGCGGCCGGGTGAGTTTTTCGCGTTGCCGCAGTCGCCGCAGATCCTGAAGCAGTTGCTCATGGTGGGCGGCGTCGAGAAGTATTTCCAGCTGGCACGGTGCTATCGCGACGAAGATTTTCGGGCGAACCGGGTGGCCGAGCACACGCAGCTCGACCTCGAAATGAGCTTCGTCGAAGAGGAAGACGTGATGCAGCTGATCGAAGAGCTGTACACGGAGATTGCGCGGAAGTTCGGCCAGGGGCGAAGGATTGCGCAAACGCCGTTCCCGAGGCTGGACTACGCGGATTGCATGGCGCGTTACGGGATCGACCGGCCGGACCTGCGTTTTGGGCTCGAATTTGTGGACATCAGCGAGCCGTTGCGGGGCAGCGGCTTCCAGGTGTTCGCGGGGGCCCTCGCTAATGGCGGCGAGATCAAGGCGATTCGCGTGCCGGGCAAGGCTGACATGACGCGCCGGGAGATCGACGAGCTGACCGAAGTGGCGCGGAGTGGCGGGGCCAAAGGGCTCGCGTATATCGGGTTTACGCCGGGCGAGCTGCGATCGCCGATCGCGAAGTTCCTTTCCGAAGCCGAGATTGCGGGCGTGAAGGCCGCGACCGGCGCGGCTGACGGCGACATGGTGTTCATTGTCGCGGACCAGCCGGGAGTGGTGGCCGCATCGCTGCACGCGGTGCGCAGCGAACTCGGCACGCGGTTGGGTCTCAAGGATCCCGGAGTGCTGTCGTTCGCGTGGGTGACTGGCTTCCCGCTGTTGGAGTGGCACCCGGACGAAGGCCGCTGGGATGCCACGCACAACCCGTTCAGTGGCTTCCACGAATCGGACCGGGCGCTGCTCGACACGGACCCGGGGAGAGTCACGGCTCGCCAGTACGACCTGACGCTCAACGGCGCCGAGATCGGCGGCGGATCGATCCGCATCGACAACCGGGCCGACCAGGAAAAAGTGCTCGGACTGATGCAGCACTCGCCCGAACAGCAGCAGGAGCGCTTCGGCGTGATCCTTGATGCGCTGGAGTACGGCGCTCCCCCGGAGGGGGGCGTGGGGATGGGCATCGAGCGGCTGCTGATGTCGCTGCTGAATACGGAGAATATTCGCGACGTGATTGCGTTCCCAAAGACGAATTCTGGCACGGACCCGCTAATGGGGGCACCGTCGCGCGTCGATGATGTGCAGCTCAAGGAGCTTGGGCTCGCGCTCCGCGGACCAACGGCGCCCTGATTCGAACGCGTTCCTTCGATGCGGTAGAGTTCTAGCCGCCGTGGGCCAAGGAAGTGGCGGTGCGGCGATTTCGTAGTGGGGCAAGCATTTGGTACTCGTTATCGGCCTCGCCGGGACCATCGCCGCCGGCAAATCCACCGTCGGGCAGATTCTTGTGGCGCGGGGTGCGCAGCACTGCGATGCCGACAAGCTGGTGCATCGTCTCTACGACCCTGGCACGCCGGGGTTCGACCGCGTCGTCGCAGCGTTCGGAGAGGACGTTGTGGGGCCGGACGGCTATGTCGACCGCAAGA
>DATNET010000480.1:0-7848 GCA_035606745.1 Tepidiformaceae bacterium | reverse complement strand
TCAGAGTAACGAAAAGAGGGTGCCTGCAGGGGAATGAGAGAGGCCGACGCCCGAGCATCGTATCCTGCTTGCGCTCGGCTCCCTCCGGCTGCGGCCTCGCGGTCGCCGTACTGTTAAGTCGTCGCCGCAAGACGCTGAACTAGCCCCTGTCGTCCCTGTCGGAGCTGAGCGGCTTGCGAGCGGCCCATCGGGCTCTCGAGATGTTCTACGATCGACAGGCAGGAACACGAAATGAACGCAGCTACCAACTCTCAAGATAATCCTACGCGCCCGATCGTTCGTTCTGGCCACGGCGTCACCGTCAAAGTCACGCCTGCTACGGAAGAACAACTGGCCATTGCGCGGAAGGCAATTCAGGAATTGTCGCTGCAAAAGCGAAATGCTCCCCACCGCTGAGCCGAAGCACACATACTCAGACCAAACCAATAGCCGCCCTCACGGGCGGCTATCGCATTTAAGCCAAACGGGTCGACGTCCGGCTACTACTCTGAGCGCCGGCCCCAGTTGCCCTGGTCCCGTCGCGAGTGCTCCGGGTGGTTGCGGCCATCGCCCGGCCGCGCTGGCCGGCCCTGGCCGGGTGCAACGGCCGGGCGTTCGCGGCGCGGCCCGCGATCCTGGAACTCTTCGCGAGGCCCAGCATCGCGGCGCTGGCCGTTTGGCGGGCCGAACGAACGCGGCCGCGGACGGCCAAACCCGCCACCTTGCGGGCCGCGGTTGTCGCGCCGCGGACCAGGGCCACCGGCCGAGCGCCAGCCGCCACCGGCGTGTTGCTGCGTTACCGGCCCGAACTCTTCATTCGGTGGCACCCAGCCTTCGAGGTCACCGAGGCGCGGGTCGCCAGGCGACATCGTCACCACCGCTTCGTGGAGCCCGGCTTCGCGGCGGATGATGTTGACATCGCGCACCTGCATTGGGCTCACGAGTGTGACGACCACTCCTGAGGCGCCCGCCCGCGCCGTGCGGCCCGAGCGGTGAAGATACGTTTTCGTATCCTCTGGTGGGTCGTGGTGGATGACGATATCCACGCCATCGACGTGGATGCCCCGGGCGGCAACGTTCGTCGCCACGAGCACCGAAGAGCTGCCGCTGGCGAAAGCGTGCAGTGCTCGTTCGCGCTTTGGCTGACTGAGGCCGCCGTGAATGACGCCGGCGGCGACGCCCTTGAGGTCGAGCTGGCGTGAAAGCCGTTCGGCGCCACGCTGCGTGCTGACGAAGATGAGCGTGCGGCCCGGCCCGGCGGCGATGTCGGCCGCGACCGCGACCTTCTCGTCATCGGCTACGCCGATGAAGCGGTGCGTCATCGTGACCTCGTCCTCTTCGGTCGAGACGAACTCGTGGAAGACGGGGTTGGTTTGGTGCCGCTTGACGAGCTGGTCGACGGCGCCGTCGAGCGTCGCCGAGAAAAGCAGCGTCTGGTGCTCGTTCGGGATGCGGCTGAGGATCCGTTCGACCTGGGGCATGAAGCCGAGGTCGGCCATCTGGTCGGCCTCGTCGAGGACGACCATGCGGACGTCGTCCATGCGGCAATCGCTGCGCTGGAGGAGGTCGTTGAGGCGGCCGGGAGTGGCGACGACGATATCGACGCCGGCGCGCAGGATTTGGGCCTGGCGATTGAGCGAAACGCCGCCATAAATGGCAGTGATGCGCACGTTTCGATAGGCTGCGAGCGGCGCCAGCGCGGCCACCACCTGACTGGCCAGTTCACGGGTCGGCACGAGCACGACCGACTGTGGCAGGCGCGGAGCGCTGCGTGCGGTTCGGTCGATGAGCGGCAGGCCGAAGGCGAGCGTCTTGCCCGAACCGGTGCGGGCTTTGCCGCACACATCGCGGCCGGCGAGGACATCGGGGATGGTCAGCACCTGCACGGGGAATGGCTCTTTGATGCCGCCGCGGCCCAGCGCTGCGCAAAGCTTGGGTGATACACCGAGGCTGAAGAAGCTCGGCGCGGCATTGGTGCTCGGCGCAGCGTCGGTGGAGGGCATGTTGGTGCTCGGCGTGGGCGCAATCGCACCCTCGACAGCGATCCGCGAAGCTGCGGCGCTGTCCTCGTTCTTAGAGGTCATGGTAAGCAGAAGGGTAGGTCTCCGTTTCTAAAGTAAGCGTGGCGAGGGTTCGGTAGACGGATTCTGAGGCCCGAATATTGGCCCGATGTGGGACACCTCAACCGCCGCTAACCACGCGCTGGCCAAGTTGGATACCAGCAAAGCAACAGAGCCTGAGGAAACACCCGCGGCACGGCAAAGCGTGCGCTCATGAGGAGTGTAGCACAGGTGGGGTTTGGCAATTCCGCTCTCTCACTGCGACATCCCCTGTCGCGCTTCGCGCTTACTATGGTCGTCAGCGTCCAAAATCCAAAGTCGGAGGCGTCCGGATGGCGCGGTGGGAAGAGTTCGAGCGCTCGGCGCCGGAGATCGCCGAGGGCGGACGGAAGCTTATCTATCAGTACGGCATCGGCCTCGGCTTCCTCGCGACCGTGCGCAAGGATGGTGGCCCGCGCATTCACCCGTTTTGCCCGATCATCGCCGTTGGTGGCCTGTATGGGCTGCTCGTGCCTTCGCCCAAGCGAATTGACCTTATCCGCGACCCTCGTGCGGCTATCCACGCGCTCTCCCCGGAAGACGTGGACGACGAGTTCTATCTCCAGGTGCGGGCGCGGCCTGAGCCGGACCTCGCAGTCCGCGAAGCTGTTGCTGAGGTGTACCGGTCTACCGGTGGCAACACCAACGACACCGAAATGCTCTTCGAGTTCGATATCGAACGGGCGCTGCTCGCAACCTACAAGCAGCGAGGCGATTGGCCGCCGCTGTACCGCAAGTGGGCCGCGCCGGGAGGCTGAGATGGCGACCTGGGCAGAGTTCGAAGCGGCGGAACCGGCGATCGCGCTCGATGGTGCGCGCCTTCTGCGTCCCACTGGCGACGGCATCGCGTTCCTCGCGACCGTCCGCGGAGATGGCGGGCCGCGCGTGCACCCGGTGATGCCCGTACTCGCGGCGGGGCGATTGCACGTGTTCGTGGTCAACCTTTCGCCCAAACACGAGGACCTCCTTCGCGATGGCCGTTACGCGCTCCACGCACTTCCTCCGGCCACCGGAGGGGAAGAGTTCTACGTGACGGGCCGCGCGAGGGCTATTGAGGCGACCGCACGCCGCGCCGAAGTGGTCGCGGCATCTGGTGGTCGCCTTGGCCTGCACGACTTCGAATCGTTGTTCGAACTCGACCTTCGTCGCGTGCTACACACGGTCTGGGCGAATTGGGGTACGGCGGAGACCTGGCCTGAATACCGCAAGTGGCGTTCGCGCCGCTAAGCACGTTCGCGCAACGAGCGTTGGCCCCGCAACGCCCAAAACCTCCGTATACTCCGGCCTCATGAGTGGGCCATTCGAGGGCATCCGCGTCATCGACTTCACCCAGGGCATTGGCGGCCCAATCGCCTCCATGTTGCTGGCTGATTTCGGCGCCGAGGTGATCAAGGTCGAAGCACCGGGCGGCGACCGCATGAAGACCAAGCCCGGCTACCTCTGCTGGAATCGCAACAAGCAGCGGGTGGTGCTGGACATCCACCGCTTTGACGGCCTGCGCGCCACCCGCGAACTGCTTGCCACCGCCGACGTTGCTGTGTTCGACTGGGCGCCGGGGGAGTTGGAGCGGTTCGGTCTCGACGCCGTTTCCGTGCGCGCAAGGTACCCCGCCGTTCTGCACGCATGGTTGCCGCCCTACTCCCCCGCAGGCCGCTGGTCGCAGCTGCCTCCGCACGACCAGCTTCTCCACGCCGTTAGCGGAGTCGCGGCGCACCAGATGAGCTACGCGGACCGGCCGGTGCACCTCGTGACGCCCCAGGTGAGTTACGCCCAGGGCATGCTCGCCGCCGGCGCAATCGGTTCGGCATTGTACGAACGCTCGCTAACCGGCGAGGGTAGTTCGCTCGTGATTAGCGGGCTGCACGCCGTGGCATCCGTCCACACCGGCCTCTCAACACGCTTCGGCGAGACCAGGGCGGTCACCGCGAAATCGAGCCGCGGCGGTGTGCCAAACTACCGCCTCTACCAGGGCAGCGATGGCCAATGGCTCTTCCTCGGCACGCTGACGCCCCCGTTCTTCCTCAAAGCGCTCGAGGCCATGGACCTGATGGACCTGATTGTGCTTGAGGGCGTCGATGGCGAATTCACGAAACTGCTCCAGCCGCCGATGAACGCTGTCGCGATCGAACGGCTGAATCAACGCTTCGCAGAAAAGCCCCGCGATGAGTGGCTTCGCATCCTCAATGCGGCGGATGTGCCCTGTGGGCCGGCCGGGCGCCGCGAGGACTGGTTCCGGAGCGAAACCGTCACGGCGAACGAGATGCGCGTCGAACTGCAACACCCAACCTTCGGTACAGTCACGATGCCCGGCGTTTCCGCAAAGCTCAGCGAGACTCCCGGCAGCGTGCGACACCTGATGCAAGACGTGACCGTCGACGGGTTGCCGCCACACCGTCCGGCGGGACCACCTGCGTCTCCCAAGCCGCCTTCGCCGCGGGGCCCGCTGGGCGGCATCCGCGTCCTGGACCTCGGCGCGTTCATCGCCGGTCCATTCGCGCCGACAATCCTCGCCAGTTTCGGCGCCGACGTGATCAAGCTTGAGGGCATGGATGGTGATGCATTCCGTCTTGCCGGGATGCAGTTTTGTGGCCACAACCGCGGGAAACGCGGCCTCTGCATCGACCTCAAGAGCGACGCCGGCCGCGAGGCGTTCTATGACCTCGTCCGCGTCTCCGATGTCGTCCTCGATAACTACCGGGCCGGCGTGCGCGAACGGCTCGGCATCGAATACGAGCGCCTGGCGAAGATCAATCCACGCATCATCAGCTGTTCAGTCAGCGGTTACGGTCCGAAAGGCCCGCTCTCGAAAGACCCGGGGTTCGACCCGTTGCTCCAGGCGCGAAGTGGCATGATGGCGGGCCAGGGTGGCGAAGGCGAGCCTGTCTTCCACTCCATCGCCGTCAACGACAGTGGCTCCGCGATGATGGCCGTCTTCGGCATCGTGGCCGCGCTCAACGCCCGGGAGCGGACCGGTCGCGGCCAGGATGTCCAGACCTGTCTCGCGAACCAGAGCGTATGGCTGCAATCGGGCGAATTGACTTCGTACGACGGGCGGCCCGCGAACCCGGTGGGTGCGACCGATTGCATTGGCGTCGCCGCGCTCCAACGCTTCTACGAATGTGCGGATGGCTGGATTGTCGTCGCGGTTACGAGGCCGGCCGAAGTGGCACAGTTCGCGCTCGCGCTAGGCCATCCCGAATGGAGCGGTGGCCTGACCGCCGAACAAGCGCTCGCCGAGCCGGTCGACGGACGCCTCGCCGGCCAGATCGCAGAGGCCCTCAAGGAGATGGCGCGCGAAGAAGCCGTCGATCGTCTGCTGAGCCGCGGGCTGGCCGCCGCCCCGAGTCACACCATGAATGAATTCTTCGAGGACCCGTGGGTGCATGAGAACGGCTACTTCGACCGTTACGCCAACGCCCAGTGGGGCGAAGTCACGGGCCCAGCCGGATATGGCGATTTCGGGGGGCGTGGTGGCTTCGAACGCGGCGCACCGGCGCTCGGCGAGCACACCGTCGAGGTGCTCAATGATTGCGGCTTCGAACCCGGCCGCATAGCAGAACTGCTGGCAGCCGGAGTCGTGCGGCAAGCCGTTCCCGAGTGAGACTTGCGCTGGCGGTAGCCCTCGCCCGGGGCCGCGAACTGGATCGTGCAGAGCCGTCCTGCCCGGCGCAAGATGGATCCATGATGGAAGAACAACAGACTCCTCGATTCGACATCTATAAGGCATGGCCGGATGGCTATCGCGCGGTCGGCGCCCTCCAACAAGCTGTCGACAACTCCGGGCTGGAGCATTCGCTCATGGAGCTCGTGAAGATGCGAAGCTCGCAGATCAACGGCTGCGCTTACTGCCTCGACATGCACAGCAAAGACGCCCGTGCGATGGGCGAGACCGAACAGCGGCTCTATGCGCTCTCCGCCTGGCGGGAGACGCCGTTCTTCACGCCCCGGGAACGTGCCGCCCTGGCTCTCTCCGAAGCGATCACGCTCGTCTCCGAGACGCACGTCCCGGACGATGTGATGGACGAAGCCGGTGAGTGGTTTGAACCGGACGAACTGGCAAAGCTCATCTTCGCCATTGTCACCATCAACACCTGGAACCGCCTCGCCATTACGGGGCGTACGCCCGTCGGTGATTACGTTTCGCGGAAGGCCGTGCATGCGTGACCTCGCCGCCGATGCCGCCGCCCTGCGGGCGCTCCATCGCGCCGGCCAGCCGCTCATCCTCGCGAATGTGTGGGATGTTGCCACTGCGCAGGTCGTGGCGAGGGCTGGCGCAAAAGCGATAGCAACATCCAGCATCGCGGTCGCCATGTCGCACGGGCTTCCAGACAAGGATGTGATGCCGCCCGACGTCGCGTTTGGTGCGGTGGCTGCAGTTTCTGAGGCGGTCGAGCTGCCCGTGACGGCAGACATCGAGGCCGGCTACCAGCTTGCCGCCCCGGAAATGGTGCGAAGGCTGCTGGCTGCCGGCGCCGTGGGCTGCAACATCGAAGACACCGATCACCACGCCAATCGCGGGCTGGTCCCGATACCGGAACAGGCGGAACGGCTGGCCTCCATCCGGGCGGCAGCAACGGCCGCCGGCGTGCCGGTCGTGCTTAACGCGCGCATCGACCTCTTCCACGACCGAAACGCCGACCCGGCGAGCAAAATCGAGGATGCGGTCGCGCGCGGGCGTGCGTACCTGGCCGCGGGCGCCGACTGCGTCTATCCGATCTTCCTCGGCGACCCGGCACTCGTGAAACAATTCGTCGACGGCGTTGGTGGCCACGTGAACGTCAACGCCGGCCGCAGTGGCGCGACGCTGGCCGAACTGGGGGCGCTGGGCGTCTCACGCATTAGCGCCGGAGGCGGCATCTTCTTCGCCACGCTGAATACGGTGAAGGAAGCGGCCGAAGCAATGTTCGGGACTGCATCAGCATGAACAGTGTCGCCACCTGTACACTGGTGTGTAGGACTCCCGAGCAGGTGTGTAGTCATGAGTATGATCCGGACGCAGGTGCTGCTAACTGAGGATGACCTGGCAGCGGTTCGCTCGGAGGCGAAGCGGCTTGGTATTTCGATGAGCGAAGTCATCCGCAGACAGTTGAAGCCGCTCACCGGCGATGCTCGCGACGAGACTGAAGACCCGCTCCTCGCTCTCGAGGGATTTCTGGGACCGGAACCGGACGGCGCGACGGACGTCTCCGTAAACCACGACCATTACCTGTACGGCGGGCCCAACAAACATTGAGGGCATTGCTCGACACGAGCGCCAGCTACGCATTCGCTTCGCCGTCAGATCAGCACCACGCCGAAGCGCGCGCCGTCTTTCGGAGGCCAGGGCTTCAGCTCGTGACCACCAGCATCGTCGTGGGCGAGACGTACACGCTCCTCAATGACCGTCATGGTTACGGGATGGCAATGCGCTGGGCGGAAGCTCTGCACGCCAGCGCGTTGACCGAAGCCGTTCACCTTGGTGCCTCTGAGGAGGTCCAAATCTGGGAGACATTGCGGGCCTTCGCGGGCGTTCCGCTAAGCTACCAGGACGCATCGCTCATAGTGCTGGGACGCTTGCTACACCTCAACGACATCTTCACTTTCGACAGCGACTTCCGACAGGCAGGCATGCACGTGGTGCCCGGCTAGGCGGTTCGCCCTCAGCAGGCCGGCTCGATGATCGCCGACATGCTGCCCGCACTGGTCTCCATCAGCGGGTCGGCGCCAAACGCATGGATCTGCTGCTGCTTGAGGCTGACCTCGTCGTGCCCGCCCGTCATGACGATAGCCT
>DATNET010000471.1:0-4106 GCA_035606745.1 Tepidiformaceae bacterium | reverse complement strand
CGACCTTGCGACCGAACCTCGCAAGGAAGGCAGTGGCAAACGGAGTCGGGCAATCGTCCATTCCCGAGAAATGGTAGTCCAAGGGTCAGCGCGCCGCTACCGCTCACCCTCCCCCTTTGACCCGCCGTGCCCCACCACGTAGATTCGGGCTATCTCCCCTTCGGAGCCGCCAACGTGCTTACTCCCGCGGACGACTACCTCATCCACCAGACGCCCTACACCATGGACCGCGTCTTCACGACCGACCGCAACTTCTACGATCGCTACTTTTTCAACGGGTACCGGCGGGATGGCGAGGTGTATTTCGCGGTGGCGATGGGGCTGTACCCGAACCTGGGTGTGTTCGACGCGGCATTTGCGACGGTGCACAACGGCAAGGAGCGGTTCGTGCGGGCTTCGCGGGCGTTGGGCGATGACCGCATGGACAGTGGCGCCGGGCCGATCAGGGTCGAGGTGCTGGAGCCGCTAAGGAAGCTGCGCGTGACGGTCGCCAAAAACGAGTGGGGCATCACGGCGGACCTGGTGTTCGAGGCGCGGTCGTTGCCGGAGGAGGAGCCGCACTTTTCGCGCCGCACCGGCGGGGTGGGCGTTATGGACTACACGCGGATGACCCAGCACGGCAGTTGGAGCGGCACGGTGACCATCGACGGGACGACGTTCGACCTTTCGCAGGACACGTGGTGGGGGTCGCGCGACCATTCGTGGGGCATCCGCGGCGTGGGCGGGCAGGACCCGCGTGGGGCGCCGTCGTCACAGCCGCCGCAGTTCTTCTGGAACTGGGCGCCGCTGAACTTCGATGACCTCTGCACGCTCTACACGGTTTCGGAGTTCTCGGACGGGAGCCGCTGGCACGAATCGGGGGTCATCCTCACGCCCTATCCGGATGCGACAGCGGTCGAGGCGAAGGTGGCGCACGAGCTTTCGTTCCAGAAAGGGACGCGGCACCTTTCGAAGGCCGTCGTGACGTTGACGCCGGCGAAGGGCGAGCCGCTGGTTATCGAGTTTGCGCCGCAGTACCACTTCCTCATGCAGGGCATCGGCTACGGCGAGCCGAAGTGGGGGCACGGCATGTGGGTCGGGCCGAACGAAGTGACGGGTGGCGAGTACGACCTCGCGACGGTGAACATGATGCAGCACCTGCACGTCCAGACGGTCTGCCAGGTGACGGCCGGGAAGCGCAAGGGTGTGGGGATCTTCGAGCAGATCATCATCGGGCCGTACCCGCGGTATGGGTTTATGGAGATGATGGACCCGGCAAAGTAGAGGGCGTTCCGCCCTCACCCCAGCCCTCTCCCGACCCTGCGGGAGAGGGAGAGGAACGTCGCCCCCATCAGCCTAAACCGCGGTGGCGCGCTCTTCGTAGATGCTGGCGATGCCCTCAAGCACGATATCGCCGAGGCCGAGGATGTTCTCGAGCGCCTCGACCGCCTCGTTGACGGGCAGGCCCGCCTCCATGGAGATCTGCGTGGCTGTCTCTTCGAGCGACTTTCGCATGGAGTTGAAGGTCACGACGGCGTTCGTGAGGCCCACGTTGGCACCCACGAGTGCGCGGCCGTATTCACGCCCGATGGTGCGGGCGTCTTCGTTGAAGCGCTCCTTTTTGGAGTCGGAGGCGATGTATCGCGCAAAGAGGTCGACCAGTTGGCGGCCGAGCAGGCGAAGGTGGTCGCGCACCTCGTCGCTGAGGCCGGCGAACACGTTCGGCGCGCTGGAGTGGCGGCCGCGGCTGATGCGCCGCTTCACGCGGGCGAGAGCGAGGTCGCTGATGCGGTCGGTGTCGCGGCTGGGCGCGGGAGGCTGGGCGGTCACGATCTGGCGGAGGTCTTCTTCGAGGATGCGGCGATGGCCTCCGCGGGTGCGGAATGAGCGGACATCGCCGGCATCGGCCCAGCGACGAATGGTAGATTCGCTGACGCCGAGCACCTCGCTTGCGGCGCCCAGGGTGAGCCAGGTCTGACGGGCATCGACGGGCGTTTCTGTCACGTTGCAAACCTCTTCAAAGTTAGTCAATCATGACGTTTTCGAGACAAGGATGTCAATGGTTTGGGCCGTGGTGGTCCCGCGAATAGCCAAGTTCGACTGCCCGTTGGATGACCTCGTCGCCGAAGCGGCCGCGCAGGTCTGCGACGGTCTCAGCGAGGATGGTGGCGCCCATCGGCGTTGTGGCGGACGCGCCAGTGCGGCGCTCGCCGAGGCGCAGTTGCTGCGAGCGTTCTTGGAGGTTGGCAACGCCCATGCCGATCAGCCGCACTGGTCGCAGGCCGTTCTGTGCCCACGCGCGCTCGAATAGGGCCGTCGCGGAAGCGAAGAGGTCATCGGCAAGGTCGAGGGGCTGGCCCGGGCTGGCAGAACGGGTGATTGTCTCGAAGGGCGGGAAGCGCAGCTTGAGCGTGACCGTGCGGGCGGCACGGCCGTGGCGCGCAAGGTCGGCGGCGACGCGTTCACATTGCCCGCGAAGCACGGCCCGGAGGCGGTCGCGCGATGGCTCGTCGTGGTCGAAGGTCGTTTCGCGGCTGATCGAACGGGCCGGGCCATGTCCGGCGAGCACGGGAGCCTCGTAGCGGCCGAGGGCGCGCTGGTGGAGTTCGATTCCGTGGTGGCCGAAGCGTGATTCGAGCGCACTGACGGGAAGGCGGGCGAGGTCGCCGATCGTACGGACGCCGAGCCCGCGCAGCGCCTCGGCCGTCTTCGGACCCACCATCGGAAGTTCGCGGATCGGCCGGGGAGCGAAGAACGCGGCTTCATCGCCCGCGGCGACCATGACGAGGCCGTCCGGCTTGCTCGCATCGCTGGCGACTTTCGAGACAAGCTTGTTGATGGAGACGCCCACCGACGCAGTGATGCCAATTTCGGTCAGCACGCGGCGGCGAATGTCCGCGGCAATCGTGGCTGCATCGCCAAACAGCCGTTCGCTGCCCGCGACATCGAGGTACGCCTCGTCGGCGCCCGCTGGTTCAACAAGCGGGGTGTAGTCGCAGAGGATTGCGTGAAACTGCGTCGACGCGGCGCTGTAGTAGGGGTAGTCGGACTCGAGGAAGACTGCCTGGGGGCAAAGCTGGCGGGCCCGGGAGACGGGCAGCGCTGAGCGCACGCCGAACTTGCGGGCTTCGTAGCTGCACGTATTGACGACGCCGCGGGCGCCCAGCCCACCGGCGACGACGACCGGCAAGCCGCGGAGCTCGGGGCGGCGCAGGAGCTCCATCGAAACGAAGAAGGCATCGAGGTCGACGTGCAGGATGGAAGCGATGCGCTCGCTCATATGTTCGCATTATAGCGGGCGCACAGCGCGATTTCATTCCTCGCATTGGGGGAATTGGCTATGCTGGCGGGCGTGACGAGCATCGCAATCATCGGCACGGGGGCAGTCGGGGGCTATTACGGCGGCCTGCTCGCGAGGGTCGGGCACGATGTGCGTTTCCTGATGCGGCGCGACCTCGAAGTGGTGCGCGAACGAGGTCTCGATATCCGAAGCCCGGGCGGCGATTTCGTCCTATCACGACCGGCAGTGTTCGCGGCCGCCGAAAACATTGGTGCAGTGGACTGGGTGATCTGCTCGCTGAAAGCGACGGCGCTGAGTGAAGCCCGAGCACTGGTTTGGCCGTGTGTTGGGCCACAGACGCGGATCCTTGTGCTCATGAACGGCCTGGGTATCGAAGAGCAATTTGGGGAGTGGTTCGGACGTTCGCGGGTCTTCGGCGGCATGGCGTTCGTTTGCATCAACCGTGGCGAGCCTGGAGTCATCCACCATCTCGATTATGGCCGCGTTTCGATCGGGCACCTTGAGGACGACGCGGCACAACTCCGGGAACTGCGGCTGCTGCTGGAGTCCGGCGGGATTGAAGTAGCCAGCTCTCCGAACCTGCGTTACGCACGCTGGGAGAAGCTGTGCTGGAATATCCCATTCAACGGGTTGAGCGTGGCCGGCGGCGGAATCGGGACGCGCCTGATCGTCGAAGATGAGGCGTTGCGCCAGACAGCGGAACAAGCCATGCGCGAAGTGGTCTCGGTGGCAAATGCTGACCTTGCTGCGCTTGGCAGCCGTTCGAGGCTGGACGTGGATGAGGTGGTGCGATGGATGTTCTTGCAGACAGATTCGATGGGAGACT
>DATNET010000467.1:0-5266 GCA_035606745.1 Tepidiformaceae bacterium | reverse complement strand
ACCCTGTCGCCGGTTCCCTGTTCACCGCTCCCTGTAGTAGCGTTCAGCTATGGCTTCTGTCGCGCTCTTCGACCCGTGCTACATGGCGGCCCTTAATCCGGGTGACGCGGCCAACGCGCGGCTGTTGCTGGAAGCGCTCGGAGATAGCGTAACGCTGCTCGACGGGCGCTGTTGCGGGCAGCCTGCCTTTAACAGCGGTTACACGGACGAAGCGCGGAAGGTGGGCCGCGAGCTGCTGCGCGGAGCGCAACCGCACCGGACGATCGTGATCCCCTCTGGTTCGTGCGGGAGCATGGTCCAGCACTACCTGCCGGGGCTGTTCGAAGGCGAACGGCGGATCGGCGCGCAGAGCATCGCCAACCGCTTCGTGCCGTTCGCGAGCTACGTCCTCCACCACCCGAACCTGGACCGGCTGGGGCTCAAGCTTGAGGGCGTGGTCGCGTACCACGATGCCTGCCATGGGCGGCGTGAGCTGGGCATCACACCCGACATCGTGGCGCTGCTGGCGCATGTGGAGGGGCTCGAGGTGCGGCGGCTCGCGTTCGAGGAAGAATGTTGCGGGTTCGGCGGGACGTTCAGCGTGAAGCTGCCCGAGGTTTCGGTGCAGATGATGACGGCCAAGCTGGACGATGTCGTCGCGACGGGCGCGAAGGTGCTGGTCTCGGGCGACTACTCGTGCCTCGCGCACCTGGATGCGGGCGCGCGCGGGGTCGGGTTGCGGCTGGAGACGTGGACGCTGACCGAGTTGCTGGCACGGGCGCTTTCATGAGCTTCGAAGAGCAGACGACGTTCAAGGAGCGCAGCGCGAAGGAGATCCGAGAGGAGCGCCCCGCCGCGACGATCACGCCGATCATGCGCAAACTGATGGCCGATTCGGGCGCGATGCTGGCGCGAGGGCCGGGGGACGCGAAAGCGCGAGCAAGCGCCGCACGCGACTACGCCATCGGCCACCTCGACGAGCTGCACCGGGAGATCAGGGCGAGTTTCGGCCGGCAGGGCATCGGCTACCACCTCGCCGCCACGCCTGCCGATGCACAGCGCATCATCCTCGGCCTGCTCGGCGATGCGAAGCGGGTGGCCAAATCGAAGACGATGGTGGGCGAAGAGGTCGAGCTCACGCACGCGCTGCGGTCGGCGGGCATCGACGTGCTGGAGACAGACATCGGCGAATACATCGTCGACATCGAAGGGCGTGGCCCGAGCCACATTACGGCGCCCGCGCTGCACCTCAATCGCGCGCGTATCCGTGAAATGCTGGCGCGCGACGCGGCGCGGAATCCTTCGGCGAACCTGCCAGACGATGACCCGGTGCGGCTTTCGCGCTATGTGCGGGATGTGGTCGGTGCCTTCTTCAAGGATTGCGACGCCGGAATTACCGGCACGAACGTGGCGGTAGCTTCGAGCGGGCGGCTGGCGATCGTCGAGAACGAAGGCAACGTCTCGCTGGGCGTGAGCCATCCGCGGCTGCATATCGCGATCACGGGATATGAAAAGGTGATTGCGGATGAAGCGGCCGCGCTCGCGGTGCTCGAAGTGCTGGCGCCGAGCGCGACGGCACAGCTCCTGACGTCGTTCACGCACTTCCTCGCCGGGCCGATGCCAGGGCAGCAACGCCACGTGGTGTTCGTGGATAACGGGCGGCGGCGGATCGCGCGCGACGAACGCTACCGCGAGGTGCTGAAGTGCATCCGTTGCGGCGCGTGCATGAACTCCTGCCCGGTGTATCGCGCGGCCGGTGGTCTTTCGTACGGGTCGCCATACATGGGGCCGATTGGCGCCGTGCTTTCGCCGTTGCTCTGGCCGGACGGCCGTTACGCCGATCTCCCGGGGGCATCGACGCTCTGTGGACGCTGCACCGAAGTGTGCCCGGTCGGGATCCCGTTGCATCGCATGCTGCTCGATTTGCGCGCGGATGCCGTCGAAAGCGGGAAGATGGGCAGCCGCAAAGAGAAGGCCACCTGGATGGCCTGGGCCGTGGCGTTCAGCGGCGCGACGCGGGCACGCGCGGTGACGGCGCTGGGGCGCATTGGGCTGCGCGGCGCCGGGCGCATCGTGCGGCCGCACGGCGACCGGGATGACCCGCGCATGTTGCCCGAGCCGGGTATAGCGCACGACCCCGGCCAACTCACGTCGGCGACGGACCGCCGGCAGGTGGAGACGTTCATCCCCGTCGACGAGATCGCATCAGACGACGTGGTCGAACTATTCCGCGCGCGTGCCACTGCGCTCGGCGTACGGGTGGTCGAATCGCTGGAGCTGCGCGAGGACGACCGGGTGCTCAAGGCGACCGCGGCGATTGCCTCCACCGGGAGCGTCCTGCTCACGCTCGAACAGGCGGCGCGACGTCCGTTGCTTTCGGCGGCGCGCGTCGTCGTCACGGTCGACCCGGCCACGATTGTGCGCTTCCCATCGGACATCGCGCCGCACCTGGGGGATGGCGATGCGCTCATCCTCACGGGCGCGAGCCGCACCGCCGACATCGAAAAGCGGCTTGTGCGTGGCATCCACGGCGCGGAAGAGATGATCGTCGTGCTGCCGGGCGCCGCCAGCGAGTAGCTCCCCAGCGGCTATTCGCCCTGAAGGACGGCGTAGACGGCTTTCGAGACGGCAACGATCGGGTCCCACGAGTACGACCTGTCCGATAGGACGGCGATGACGTAGGTGCCGTTCGGGGCATCGACAAAGGCGACGTCGTGGGTGGCGTCGTCCGCCGTGCCGTCGCTCCAGGTGCCGGTCTTGTTCCCCACGGGGACGTTGGCAGGCACGCCCGAGGGGATGCCATTCCTGGTCTCCTGGTGCAAGAGGTCGTTGCGTGCGTCGACCACGGATTCGGCGTCCAGGCCCCTGCCGCGGACGATGGATTCCATGAGCAGCTCCATGTCGGCTGCAGTCGTGGGCAGGTCTGTGGTGCTCACGGAGGTATGGGTGAGGCCAAGGTTCGCCAACGAAGCGTCGATGTTGGCTTCGCCCAAAAGGTGCAGCAGGGCCACGGCGGTGGTGTTGTCCGAAAGCGTGACCATGGCCCAGAGCGCTTGAGCGACGGTGAGGGAGTCGCCGGCGCCGATCCCGAGTTCGCTGAGCGTTCCCAGGTCCTGGGAGACATCGGAATCGCGCAGGGTCAACGAGTCGTTGAAGTTCAGGTTGCCTTCCGTGTGCTGGAGCTCTGCCTGGTAGAGCACGGTGAGTTTGAAGGTGCTGGCGGCGTAAAAGACTTTGTCCGGGTTCAGGCTTGCGGTGCGGCCGTCGCTGAGCCGGCGCACGACCACGCCATAGTGATCTGACTGGTCGCCGAGGGCGCCCTTGATTGCGGCGAGCAGCGCCGGGTCATCGACCGAATCGAGGCTAAAGCCACCGACTTCGGTGGGGACGGCGACCGCATCCGCGGGCTTGATCGTCGAGGTCGCGGGTGCGTGCGTCGTTCCGGGTGCAGAAGTGGTAGTCGTCGTGGTGGCGTTGTTGCTCGCCGCCCCGGCCCTGACCACCCCGGCCGCGGTGGCTTTCGCGGCCGCCACCTGGGCTGGCGTGAGCGTCGGGCCGCCGTTTACCAGGACGGGGTTCGAAAGCGCGCTGGCATCTTCGGCGTTGGCGTTGCCACGGCCGCGCAGCGCTTCGATGGAGATCCACGAGCCGACAAAGAGGCTCACCACGAAGATAACGAGCGCCACGACAAAGAGCGGACGCCACGGATTCGAGCGGTGCTCGCCGTATTGGTTACCGGGCGCGCGGTTTTGTGGGACGCGCGGAGGTTGCTGCGCCGGACCGTTCGGGGTCTCTTGTTGGACCACGCCTGGAATCTCCACCCACCAGCCGCATTCTAAGTCGCGGCACAGTATGTGATAGTTCAAAGACGCCGGCGGCAACGCTTTTGTTCCCGAACCGTCACCGCGATTTCGGAGCTCTCGCCGCCCTGGCGCTCCGTGACCACGCGGGAAGCGTCGGCTACCATGGGGTGCACCCCTGCGCTTCGGAGACTTCTTGGACGCCTACAACATCACCGTCGTCGGCGGCGCCGGCATCGTCGGCCGCGAACTGCTGAAATTGCTCGATTCCCGCGAGCTGCCGGTGGGCCGGCTGAGGCTGCTCGCGACGGCGCGTTCGGCGGGAAAGACGGTGGAGTTCCGCGGGCAACAGATTGTCGTCGAAGAGACGACTGACCAGAGCTTTGGGATCGACGACCATGTCGTCTTTCTTTCGGCGTCTGGCGAGGCATCGAAGCGGTATGCGCCCATTGCCGCGAGCCACGGGAGCTTCGTCGTCGACGATTCCAGTGCCTACCGGATGGACCCGGCGGTGCCGCTCGTAATCCCGGAGATCAACCCGGAGGACCTTGAATGGCACCGGGGGATCATCAGCCAGCCGAACTGCACGACGACACCGATGGTGTTGGCGCTGAACCCGATCCATCGGGTGAACCCGCTGAAGCGGGTGATTGTGAGCACCTACCAGGCCGTCGCAGGGGCCGGGGGTGCAGCTGTTGACGGGCTGGCAGCAGAGGCGCGGGTCGCACTCGAAGGGCGGCACGAGCCGTCGGGGACGCAGAAGCGGGAGATCGCGTTCAACGCGGTGCCGCAAATCGATGTCTTTGCCGAGGACGGGTACACCAAGGAAGAGATCAAGATGGCGAACGAGACGCGCAAGATCCTGCATGCGCCGGGTGTCGCCATTAGTGCCACGTGCGTGCGCATCCCGACGTTCTTCGGGCACGCGATGAACGTCTGGGCAGAGTTCGAAGCGCCGATCGAGGCGGCGGAGGCGGCGCGGCTGATCGCGACGCAGGCCTCTGTAAGGGTGATGGACGACCCCGGCCACGAACAGTACCCCACGCCGCTGGACGCGGTGGGGTGCGATGAGGCACTCGTTGGCCGCATCCGGGCGGATTCAAGTCTGCCGGGGGCGATCACGTTCTGGGCGGTCACCGACAGCATCCGGAAGGGTGCGGCAACGAACGTCGTGCAGATTATCGAAGAGGCGGCGCGGCGGGGCTTGATCGGGCGGTAGGGTGGGGTCCGGGTCCAACCCGGCCATGCGGGAGCGGAGACCTACGGACGACTCGGGTGCCGCACAACGGTCCGCTTACTGACGTGCGCGGTTCTGATGCTGCCGGTCCGCTTTATCCGGGCCACGCCGGAGTGGCCTGCGGAGCATGCTGGTTGCCGCACAACGGTCCGCTTACTGACGTGCGCGGTTCTGATGGCTGCCGGTCCCTGTTCCCTGTTCCCTGTTCCCTGTTCCCTGTTCCCTGCTTACCATGGGGGCGAACGGGAGC
>DATNET010000450.1:0-5991 GCA_035606745.1 Tepidiformaceae bacterium | reverse complement strand
CTTCGACCGCATCAACCATCGTCTGCACTTCGTCGAGCGTTTTCGCCAGCGGCTTTTCGCAGAAGATGTGGAGTCCCCGGCTCGCCGCCTCGATCACCAGTGCCGGGTGTTCAGCGGTCTCCGTGCAGATGTAGACCGCGTTCAAGCCGGGCGTGTTCAAGACTGCGTCCGCGTCGTCAGCAACAACCCGGGCGTTCGTGATAGCGGCGAACGACTCTGCACGTTCGACCATCCGGTCGCAGACAGCGACGTATTCGCCAGGCACGAGTTCGCTGCGGATTGCGCCGCGGATGTTCCGGGAATGGAACTGGCCGATGTGGCCGCAGCCGATCAGGCCGACGACAGGTACGGGCACGTGGGCACACTCGCTTTACGATTTACGGGCATTTTACGGTGATCACGGCGGGAGTTGCCGAACGGATAGGTGCCTGCCGACATACTGCCCATGTGGTCTTCGGATCACCTCCCGCGTCAGCGAGAGGAACAGGGGCCGTTTGCGGAAGAAATCACCTGGGGGCGCAAGTGTCATCTTCCGTGAACGGCCTTTGTCGTGCCCTCGATCCGCGCTCCGCCCGATGTCTGGCGGACCGCCAACGGAACTCCGCGAGGCCCATCCGCAGCCGCCTCCGTTTTGTCCCGTCCGAAGCAGCGTGCTATAGTCCGGTCGGTCTTAGGGACAGATTTCACAAACGGCGAACGCGTGCTTTACGAATATGGCCACATCGGCATTCTCACGATCATCGCGCTGATCTTTCCCCTCGGCGCCCTCGTGACCTCGTGGGCATTTCGATTCGTCAACATTCGACCCGGCGGCGATGACAACCCCGTCAAAGAAGACATTTATGAGTGCGGGCTTCGCACTGAGGGCCCGACGCTCGTCCAGTTCAACTTTCGCTTCTACTACATCGCACTCCTCTTCGTTTTGCTGGATGTAGACATCGTTTTCCTCTTCCCGTGGGCGCTTGTCTACGACAAGATCGGCTGGCCCGGATACTTTGAAGGGCTCGGATTCATCGCCATCCTCTGTCTCGGCCTGCTCTACGCGTGGCGCAAGCGCGCCCTGGAGTGGCGTTAGCCATGGCCACCCGTGAATTAACCGGCGCGGAAGTCGCGGCCTGGGCCGAGGAACTCGTCCCGGGCTCGGTGGCAAAAACCACGGCCAACGCTTGCTACCTCAAAGCGGAGACCCTCGTGGCGGCAATGGATGCCCTACGGACATCGCCGGCCGCGGACCTGGTCCACCTCACCAATCTTTGCGGCGTGGATTTTTGGGACCATTTCGAAGTGGTCTACCACGTACAGTCCTTTGATAAGAACCACATCGCTGTGCTGAAGGCTGAGGTGTGGGGCCGCGATGAGCCGTCGCTCCCCAGCGTCGTTGGCGTCTGGTACGGCGCATGGATGCAGGAATGCGAAGCGTACGACCTGTTCGGCATCCGCTTCGAAGGCCATCCGAACCTCCACCGCATCCTGCTGTGGGAAGGGTTCCCCGGCTGGCCCCTGCGAAAGGACTTCCTCTCTATGCCCGGCGGCCTTCAGCCCGGGCTTGGCGAATTTGCCGGCGTCTCTCGGCGCCCCGAGCCGCCTGTGAAGGTGATGGAATGAGCGTTATCAAGACCGAGCCGTTCATCCTCAATATCGGCCCTCAACATCCGTCCACCCACGGCGTGTTCCGTATCAAAGTGACCGTCGATGGAGAGCGCATCCTCGATGCCGAGATGGTCATGGGCTACCTCCACCGTTCGATGGAGAAGCTCGCCGAAGAGCGTACCTACACCCAGAACATCCCGTTCACCGACCGCACGGACTACCTCGCCAGCATGTCCAACAACCTGGGCTATTGCCTGGCCGTTGAAAAGCTCGCCGGGATCGACGTCCCGGAACGCGGCTCGGCAATCCGCGTCATCATGGCGGAGCTGCAGCGCCTCGCGAGCCACTGCATGGCGGTGGGCGCATTCACGAACGATACGGGCGCCTGGCAGACGCCGATCATGTGGCTCTTTCGCGAACGCGAGAAGCTCCTCGACATCTTCGAAATGGTTTCCGGGGCCCGCCTGACGTGCAACTACATGCGCATCGGCGGAGTCGCGTTCGACCTCCCGAAGGAATTCGAGACGGCGGTCCGAAAATTCCTGCGAGAATGTCCCGCGACCATCGACGAGGTCGAAGGGCTGATGGTGAAGAACGAGATCTTCATCGTCCGCACGCGCGGCATCGGTGTATTGACGCCGGAAATGGCGACCAACAGCAGCCTTTCCGGTCCGATGCTCCGCGGCAGCGGCATCGCCTGGGACCTTCGCAAAGCGGACCCCTACTGCGGATACGAAAAGTACGAATTCGAGATCCCGATCGGCTACCAGGGCGATAGCTTCGACCGCTTTATCGTCCGCATCGCCGAAATGCGCCAAAGCCTCAAGATCATCGAGCAAGCGCTCGACGGTCTGCCAGGTGGCCCGCATAGCACGCAGGTCCCACTGGCGCTGCGGCCCCCCGCCGGCGAGGCATATGCGCGCATCGAAAGCCCGCGCGGCGAACTTGGTTACTACGTCGTCAGCGACGAAGGCCCGTCGCCCTACCGATTCCACATTCGGCCGCCGTCGTTCATCAATCTGACAGCGTTGAAGGAGATGACGGTCGGTGGCACCGTAGCCGATGCCATTGTGGTGCTTGGCTCAGTGGACATCGTCGTGGGGGAGATTGACCGCTGATGGCCTTCTTTCTCGCCACCAACAACTGGTACGACTTCCGAGACCTCTCGAACATCTCCCGCGTCATCCTCGAAGGGGCGGGCAACATCCTCCCGCACGGCATCGTTTACGTCCTCGCCCCGCTCATCGGGTTCGTCGCCAGCTTTCTGATCTTCGTGCTGCCTTCGCAGCTCTACGTGGGCGTCCTCGGCGAACGCAAAATTATTGGGCGCATCCAATCCCGCTACGGCCCGAACCGCGTCGGCATGTTCGGTGTGCTGCAGCCCATCGCCGATGCAATCAAGCTGCTTTCGAAGGAAGCACTGACGCCGAAGGGCGCCGACAAGGCAGTCATGTGGATCGCTCCAGTCGTGTTTGTCATGCCCGCGGTGATGTTGTTCGCAGTTATCCCGTTCGGTCCACGCATGATCATCGCCGACATCCCGAACTCCCTGCTGTACTTCCTCGCCCTCTCGTCCATCCCCGTGCTCGCGACATTCATGTCCGGTTGGAGCCACAACAATAAGTACAGCCTCTTCG
Organism: Tepidiformaceae bacterium; assembly: GCA_035606745.1. GTDB lineage: Bacteria > Chloroflexota > Dehalococcoidia > Tepidiformales > Tepidiformaceae > DATNET01. Next base: position 2,764 of record DATNET010000450.1, on the reverse strand, counting down.
GGGCTATCCGCATCGTGGCGATGACGGTGAGCTTCGAAGTCCCCCTTGTGCTGGCGTTGCTCGGCGTCGTGCTGTTCACACAAACGGCGAGCCTGCAAGGGATCGTCGGTTTCCAACGCACGACGCATATCTGGCTCATCGTGCTCCAGCCGCTCGCCTTCGCGCTCTACTTCATCTGCGTCAGCGCGGAACTGAACCGCACCCCAACCGACATCGCCGAAGCGGAATCGGAGATCGTTGCGGGCTACTTGACTGAGTACTCAGGCATGAAGTGGGGCCTCTTTTACGGCATGGACATCGGCTACGCACTCGCCGCTGCGGCGTTTGCATCGACCGTGTTCCTCGGCGGCTGGTCGTTCTTCGGCCTGGACCATTGGGTCCCACCGTGGCTGATCATCGTGGCGAAGACCCATGCCTTCTACTTCCTCTTCATCTGGACGCGAGGGTCGCTTCCGCGGCTCAGGAGCGATCAGCTCATGGTCTTCTGTTGGAAATACCTGCTTCCCATCGCGCTTATCAATCTCGCAATCGTCGCGACCGAGCGTATGGTCTGGATTCAGAACGATTTGAGCACCAACGTCGTCTACGTCTTCGCTGTTGTGAACCTCGCGTTGGCTGCCGCCATCGTCGTCGCCTGGGCCCGTTTCGTCGGCTACAAGCCCGAAGACACGCCCAGCCAACCACGCTTTGTGCGCGATGCCCGGGGCTACGTGCCAGTCGGCGATGCCGCAGTGTTGGTACAGCCATCCGGCGCGCCGAAGGGGAAAGGCTCGTAGATGGACGGAGTCGCAGTAACCCTCTCTTTCTGGATCCTCGCGGCGGTAACGCTTGTCGCGGCTGCTGGGGTGGTCCTCGCCCGAAACCTCCTCCACGCCGTGCTGTTGCTCATTCTTTCGTTCGTCGGTATCGCAGGATTCTTTCTCCTGCTTTCGGCGGAGTTCCTCGCCATGGCCCAGGTCATCATCTACGTCGGTGCTGTGGCAGTACTCGTACTCTTCGCCATCCTGCTCACGCCCCACGCCGGCCGGGATAACGGCGAAACGCGGATGGCCGCGCCAGCGCTTCTACTTTCACTTTGCCTGCTTGCAGTGCTGTGCTTCGTCATTCAGGACACAGCGTGGCCGCTCGCTACAGGTGGCGGTCCAGGGCTCTCCGCGGCCGACCTCGGCGAAGCGTTGCTGACGACCTGGGTCCTCCCGTTCGAGGTCGCTTCGGTGCTGCTTACGGCAGCCCTGGTGGGCGCGATTATGCTGGCCCGAACGCCGCAGGACGAAGCGGAGGACGCACTCGCATGAGCGTGGGAATCGATAACTTTCTCATCGTCGGGGCGATCCTCTTTTGCATCGGCCTCTTCGTCGCCCTGAGCAAGCGCAACGCCATTGGCGTGCTCATGGGCGTCGAACTCATGCTCAATGCCGTCAACCTCACGCTCCTCACCTTCTCCCGCTTTGGCGCCGGCCAGCACGCCATCGCCGGCCAAACGTTCGTGACGTTTGTCATAACGGTGGCCGCCGCTGAGGCCTCGGTGGCATTGGCGTTGACCGTCTCGGTTTACCGCAATCGCGATACCGTTGATGTTGACCGCATCAACTTGTTGAAGTCGTAGCCTTATGTGGGTTGAATTCATGACGGTACCTAACGCCTACGTGGCTGATACCTGGCGCGAATTGTTCGCGGCAGAAGGCCTCTCCGTGCGTATCCTTCCACCCATCGGCCACGGAGAATCGGCTTCCATGCGCGATGAGCGCACCCTCTACGTACCGACCGGGAAGGCTCACGTCGCCCGAGAAATCCTGAGGAAGATCTAAGCGATGTTGTTCCTGGACGCGACACCAACTGCGCCGACGATCGCGGAGGGCGTGCTCTGGGCGATTGTGGCGTGTCCGCTGGTGAGCTTCGCACTCATCGCGCTCTACGGCCGCAAGCTCGGCAAGGTCGCAGCGTACCTTGCCGTCCTCGGAGTAGCGGCATCCTGCGTCCTGAGCTATGTCACGCTGTTCAACGTCATCAGCGCGCACGGTGGCATCGCCATCCACACCCACCATTGGTATAGCGCCGGACCGCTTAGTGTGAACCTCGGCATGCGAGTTGATGGTTTGACGGCCATCATGCTCGTTGTCGTGACGTCCGTCTCGACACTCGTCCACATCTATTCCATCGGCTATATGGATCGCGACAAGGGTTTCGGCAACTACTTCGCCGAACTCAACCTCTTCACCTTTTCCATGCTCGGACTCGTCCTCGCCGACAACCTCTTCATGATCTTCATGTTCTGGGAGTTGGTTGGCTTGTGCAGCTACCTGCTCATCGGCTTTTGGTTTCACAAGCCCAGCGCGGCCGCTGCAGCGAAGAAAGCGTTCATTGTCACGCGTGTGGGCGACCTGGGGTTCCTTGCGGCGATCTTTCTCATCTACACACGCGCGGGAACGTTCCAGGTCGACGCCATTCAGCACATGGCTACCACGGGCATGCTATCGAGCTGGGTGATCACGTGGTTCGCGCTGGGCATCTTTGCTGGCGCCGCAGGTAAGAGTGCTCAGTTCCCCTTGCACACGTGGCTGCCCGATGCCATGGAGGGTCCGACGCCGGTGTCGGCGCTCATCCATGCCGCCACGATGGTGGCCGCAGGCGTGTATCTCGTCGCCCGTTTCTACCCGGTGTTCGAAACATCCGCCGATGCGCGGCAGGTCGTTGCCTGGATTGGCGGAATTACGGCACTCCTCGGCGCGACGATCGCGCTCGTGCAAACCGACTACAAGAAGGT
>DATNET010000257.1:0-5788 GCA_035606745.1 Tepidiformaceae bacterium | reverse complement strand
TCAATCCTAACAGACCGCCCACTCATTGGAGGCTGGGTAGGGATTCTTTCCTCTGCCAGGCGCAGACGCCTCACAGTAGCCATCCGGCCCACTGAACCGTAAGCCCCTGCGGATTGGCAGTTAAGGTTTCGGCCTCACTCGATTCCGCTACGATTGATCCAAGACCCATGACCAAGGAGTCAAAGATGACCACGCCAACTGCCCCGCTTGATGTCACCGATGCGACCTTCGCCGCATCCGTCCTGGCCGAATCGAAGAAGCGTCCGGTTGTGGTGGATTTCTGGGCCCCCTGGTGCGGGCCCTGCCGCGTGCTCGGGCCCATTATCGAGCGCGTCGCAGCAGAATCCGGCGGGGCAGTCCTCCTCGCGAAGCTCAACACCGACGAGAACCCCGTCACCGCAACAGAGTTTCGCATCCAGGGAATCCCGGCCGTCAAAGCGTTCCGCGACGGAAAGATAGTCGCCGAATTCACCGGCGCCGTCCCAGAAGCGCAGGTGCGCGCGTTCTTCGCCAAACTTGCACCGTCTCCAGTCGACCAGCTTGCCGCACAAGCGTCGGCGATGGCCCGCGGTGGTGACAAAGCGGGGGCTGAACAGGCGTATCGCGATCTCCTCCGGACTTCCCGTTCGAACGCAGACGCGGTCGCCGGCCTGGCACAAATCCTCCTGGATCGGGGAGAGCACGACGAAGCCGAAGTGTTGCTGGAGCGTGCTCCATCAGACCGCCGAGTGAAGGTTTTGCGGCATCGCTTGTTCCTGGAGCGCTTTGCGACCAAGCACGCAGGCGAAGACCTCGAACAGGAGGCCCTCAGTGCCCCCTCAGACCCCCGCGCGCGGTATCGGTGGGGAGTTCTGCTCGCTGCCCGGGGCGACTACACGCGAGCGCTCGATGAATTGCTCGAATCGGTCCGGCTCGATCGGACCTTCGCAGACGGTGCCGCCCGCAAGGCCGCGTTGGCGGTGTTCGATATGCTCGGGTTGGAGTCGCCGGTCACGCGCGATTACCAGCGGCGGTTGTCCGCGCTGTTGTTCTGAGTTTGAGCCGAGTGCGTTGGAATCGAAGACCGGCCCCGGAGTCCGGTAAACGACCGATTTCGGCGCCGCCTGATCGCACCTAAGCTCACCTTGCCGGAAAATCATCAGCACATAACGGAGCAGCTGAATGATCATCCACATGGCCCAGGGCGCGACACCCGAGCAGACGCAGCGCGTCATCGACCGAATTACGCGTGATTACGGCTTGCGCTGCGAGACCATCGTCGGCGACACGACTGTCATCGGCGTCAAGGGCATTGCTGCAGTAATCGACGAGGGCCGAGTCACCGAACTCCCCGGCGTCGAAAAAGTTATCCGCATCACGGAAAAGTTCAAAGACGCAAGCCGCTCGTTCCATCCCCAGGACACGGTCGTCCGCGTTGGCAGAGTCGCGGTTGGTGGAGACAATCTGACGATTTTCGGTGGGCCGTGCGCGATCGAAAGCGAACAACAGGCACTCGAATGTGCCCGCATGGCACGCGATTGTGGCGTTGATATCCTGCGCGCATTCGTCGACAAATCCCGGACGAGCCCCTACGACTACCGCGGACTGGAAATAGAGCGCGGGCTGGAGATTGCCGTCGCGATGAAGCAGGAGACCGGCCTGCCGATCGCGAGCGAACTCATTGATCTCCGCCATCTGGACGCGTTCCTTGCAGCCGGCATCGATGTGATTCAGGTGGGCGCCCGTTCGGCGCAGTACTCGCCGCTGCTGGAAGAGCTAGCGCGGATCGACGTGCCGATCATCCTCAAGCACGGCTTCGGTAACGACATGAACGAGTGGCTTTCGGGGGCCGCGTACATCATGTCCGGAATCGACCGGCAGGGCCGCTCCACCCCGCATGGCAACCGCAACGTCATCCTCTGCTACCGGGGCATCAAGAGCTTCGAAAGCGAAACGCGCTTCGGTGCGGACATCGCCATGATCCCACTCGTCCGCCAGAAATCGCATCTGCCGCTTATCGCCGACCCCAGCCACAGTTCGGGCGACCGAAAGCTCGTCGAACGGGTGGCGTATGGCTTCATCGCGGCGGGCGCGAACGGGATCGAGTTCGACATCCATTCGAACCCCGCAGAAGCGCTGTGCGATGGCAAGCAGGCCGTGGGGATGGAAGCCGCGAGGATCATCCAGAAGATGCACGCCATTCACGGCCTGCTGTCCGACGTCGGCATGGAGACGGGTGCGTCGGTGTTGGTCGCGGCGAAATAGCTCAGGCCTGGCAGGCCGGATGGATCATCTCCCAGTAGGCCCAGACATCGGTGCCAGAGGCAATCGCCTCGTTTGCCTGGCGGTTATGGCCGATCAGTTCGAGCGTGGTCTACACGGCGAGACACCACCACGCGGTCAGCCGGCGTAACGCGCCCTGAGGACGCCGAGCTGGCTTTGTCCCAGGCCGATGCTGGTGAGGTAGCCCTCGCTGGAGCCGTAGCGGACGCGGATGTGCTCGAGTGTGGCCGTCATGTCTGGCGCCTGGGCCTGCATGAGCTGTTCCGCCCGTTCCTCGCTGACGCCACGCTCCTTCATCGCCGGCAGCCACTCCTTGAACATCGGCGAGAGCAGTTCGGCCGAACGCGTGTAGTCTTCGACGATCGTCTCGTCCGGGACGTCGAGGATGTCGAGCAGGAGTGCGGCCGCGATGCCGGTGCGGTCCTTTCCCGCGGCGCAGTGGAACAGCACCCGCCCATTGGCTTCAGCGAGGATGGAGAACAGCGTGCGGTAGGCATCGGTGCCCTGGACAAGCATGCGCTCGTAGACGCTGGCGAAGCCCGGGAACTCCTCCGTGGCAAGGCCGGCGGGCGACGCATCCTGTTCGAACACCGGCGCCGCAACGTTGATGATGCCGAACGGCGCCATGTCGGGCGTCGGAGCGGTCTCCCGCTCTGCGCTTGAGCGAAGGTCGACCACCGTCCGGACGCCGGCCTCCGCGAGGGCTGAGACGCCCGCCTCGGTGAGCCGGTGCAGGCTGGCGGAGCGGATGCACTGGTCGCTGGTCGCTTTGCCTCGCCGCGTTTGGTAGCCGCCGAGATGGCGGACGTTGTAGGCAATTTGGAGTGGCAACTCGCGCGTCGAGATCGTTAGTACCATACCAATAGTCTGCAGGAATTCAGTGAACGATGCATTAACGTCCGCCCAATTTCACTGGCTTGAGCGCGCCCGCTATGCTGCGCCACTGAGGACTCGAAGATGATCGACCGCGACCGGCTGGTGAAGACGTTTTTGGAGCTCGTGGCCATTGAATCGCCGTCCGGCGACGAAGATGCGATCGCCGTTGAGCTCGAGCGGCGGCTCAACGCGCTCGGCGTTGAGGCCTCACAGGACGCGCATGGGAACGTGCTGGGCCGGAGGGGCGGTACTGGAGCAGCGGTGCTGCTCTCGGCCCATATGGATACCGTCGAGCCGGGTCGCGGGATAATGCCGATCTTCGATGGAGCTGACATCATCCGCAGCGATGGTACGACCATCCTCGGCGCCGACAACAAGGCCGGGTGTGCCGTGATTCTCGAAGTGATTGAATCGGTGCTAGACGACAACGCGGAGACCCGGCCGATAGAGGTAGCGATCAGCCGTGGCGAAGAGATCGGGCTGGTCGGTGCGACGCACATGGACTACAGCCGTATTACGGCCACCGTCGCTGTGGTGATCGATAGCGGCGGGCCGCCTTCCAGCATCCAGGGTGCTGCGCCGTATTCCTACGGCTACACCGTCGAGGTGCACGGCCGGTCGGCCCACGCGGGCCTCGAGCCAGAGAAAGGCGTGCCGGCCATTACGATCGCGGCAGAGGCAGTGCTCGGCCTGCCGCAGGGCCGGATAGATTTCGAGACCACCGGAAATGTCGGGAAAATCCAGGGCGGCCTCGTCGTCAACGCCGTGCCGGACTACTGCCGCATCGACGGCGAAATGCGAAGCATGGAGTTCGAGAAGGTCGAGAGCCTCGTTTCGAACGCGAAAGACCACCTTTCCGATGTGCGCCGGCGCCACCCAGAGGCGCGCATCGAGGACCGCTTCCATCTCGGTTATCCTGGCTACCGCCTGGAACCGGACGACCCTGCTGCGCTACTGCTGTTTCCTGTGTTGGAAGGCCTGGGCATGACGCCGGACCCGCACCCGGTGGGCGGCGGCACAGATGGTAACGTCTTTCGGGGTCATGGAATCGCGAGTGTGGTCATCGGCCGCGGTGGATACAACCAGCACACGAAAGATGAATATCTTGTCATCCCCGAGATGGTGGACTGCGCGCGCGTCGTCGAGGCGGCAGTACGCGCACCGCGGCGGCTTGGCTAAGTGGCGCAACACGATTTAGGGCGTGAGGTCGTCCGGGAGAGTGGTGTCTCGCGCCTGGCCGCCCCGCGCGAGGAGTGACAGACGATGGGGCAGCGAGGCTGAACCGCGCACGAGCGGCCCGAAGCGCCACGCCACGGCCTCCTCAAAGACCTCAGCCGTTTCACGAGGCACTGAACCTTCCTGGGACATAATCCAGGAACCCGCAAGGAGTCGCAGGTGGTAAAGCGCCGCGCCCGCGTAGAGCCTGGCATCCAGCGCCGCTATGGCATCCGGCTGTTCCTCGGCGACCCTTGCGGCGAGCGCTTCCGCCGGTCGGCCAACGAAGGGATCGACATCGACGACGCGGCCGAAGGACGTCATGAGGTTGCCGTAGATGGAATCCGTTATGCGTGGCTTGCGCCGGAACATTGTCCCTCCAACTCGAGATTCGACTACGTCAGCACCGCGCGGATGTCGCCGGGTACGTGCGCAGAGGCAACGACGACCCGGCAAAAACCACCGTAGACCAGCCGCTGGCCAATGTGTACCGCGAGCTGTTCGTGCTCCGGACCGCCTGGATTGTTCAGCAGCGCGTGGAGCCGCGCACCGGGAGGCAATCCTTTTCGGCCGCCGTCCGGGTGGAGCAGCACGCGAACGATAACGCTGGGCGTCACCGGTGAGCCGAGGGCGACATCCGAGAGCGAGGCTGCCAGCTCGCTGCGATGGACCCAGGTGTCATCCAGGCTGTGACCCAGCACGGCGAGGCCCACGCCCACGACAACATCGGTGGTGCAAGCCGGGATAACAGGTTCATGGGGGCCGGGAGCCTTGAACGGCCGATGGGCGGAGCCATCCGCTTCGACCGTGATAAGGCCCGGCTGGAGATTGGCCAGCTTGCAGATGGCGTCTGCGCTGAAACCGTGCATACGGCCGTGGTCACCGTGGCCGCTGATGGCAACGAGTACCGCGCCCGGCCTCATCGCATGGCCAACGTCGACCGCCACACTCGACTCGGCTGTTTCGACGATGGGGGGCATCTCGGCGCCCGGCGGCCGTGTGAACCTGGTCGTCGTTGTGACGATGGCCGAGAGGCCGCGACCTGCTGCTTCGCGCGCGAGACCGTAGACGAGACTTGTCTTTCCACCTCCGCCCACCGCCGCGACAATCGCACCGTGTGAGAGCCCAAACGCTTCGTACAGGTCCACGTCCCCAGTTTCGCATGGACGGTTGCTGGCGCGCCGGTGAACCGGCAGAGTGAACTGTTGATGGAGACCAACGCGGAGGCAGCGATCACCGGCGTCATCCTTGCCGGGGGAAAAAGTACGCGCTTTGGTTCCGACAAGGCCGCTGCGTTATTGCTTGGCCGGCCGATGCTCCAGTGGTCCGTCTCGGCACTCGGAGCCGTGTGCGACGAACTCGTCGTCGTGGTGGCGAAGGACCAGGTATTGCCGGCCTTCGATGCGCCGGTCCCTGTGAAGGTCTCGGTGGATGC
>DATNET010000408.1:0-3388 GCA_035606745.1 Tepidiformaceae bacterium | reverse complement strand
CCGTGGAGTGGGTGGAAGCCCATGCGGAACCAGAAGTAGACGGCGAGACCGAGTGCGGGTGGCGCCCAGGCTCGGACGAGTTTGTAGCCAGATGCCTGCGCGGCGCGAAGAAAGAGCCATGCTGCCTCGGAGCCGCAGCCGTAGCTTCGCGCGGGTGTGTCAATGCAAAGCTGGTGAATGTTCAAAGTTGTCTCGGCGGCTTCGAAGGACATCGAGCCAACTTGTGCATCGTCTCGCAATCGGACGATGACCAACGTTTGGGCGGCGCGGTCCGGCTCGAGACGGACGCGTTCCCCTTCGAGGGGGAAGGCGCGTTGGATGGAGTTCACGGGACCTGGAGGGCTGGCGTGGCGGCTTGCTCCAGCCACTCGCGAGCGCGGCTGGCGACGGCGAGGGTGTCGCCGCGGAAGCGCGTGCAGTCGGGGAGCGCCGAGACGAATTGGGCGCCGTAGCTCTTCTCCCAGATGCGGCGGTCAAGGACTGCGACAACGCCACGGTCTTCGCGATCGCGGATCAGACGGCCAAAGCCCTGGCGGAATTTGAGGATGGCGCCGGGCAGCGCGTATTGGCCAAATGGGCTGTCGTACTGCTCGGAGCGTGCCTTGTAAATCGGGTCGGATGGGACGCCGAAAGGCAGCTTGGCAATGATGAGCATGGAGAGGGCGTCGCCGCGAACATCGACTCCTTCCCAGAAGCTCGACGTCCCGAGGATGAGCGTCCGGGGGCTGGCTTGCAGGAGTTCAGTGAGACGCCGCGGGTCGCCATCGATGCCCTGCGCAAGCACGACGATGCCATCGCGCTCGAGTTCAGGACGGACGATTGCGGCAACGCTGCGCAGTGCGGCGTGGGAGGTAAACAGCGCGAGCGCCCTGCCTTCGGAGGCCCGAACGAGTTGAAGGATCGCATCGGCGACTGCCGGGGTATAGGCGGCGGAGTTGGGCTCGGGAATATCCGTAAACGCGGCCAGGAGCGTCGAACGGTGGTAATCGAACGGGGAGCCAAGCTGAAGGACCTCAGGCGAATCGAAGCCAAGCCGCCGGGCGGAGTACTCCATTGCGCCGTTGGCGGCGCCACGGGCGGCGCCGTTGGCGGCGGTTGCGGTCAGGCCCGCAGCCGTGCCGCCTGCGCTGAGCGTTGCGCTCGTGGCGACGACGGTGCGGCGCTTGGAGAGCAGCTCTTCCCAAAGCCTTGGGCCGACATCGAGTGGCGCCGCGTTCAGGCTCGCGCCGCCGTCGCGTTCGCGACCGATCCAGACGATGGTTGCGTCGTCGGTGGTGGACATGAGTTCCTGGAGGATTGCGCGGGATTCGTCGAGCTTCCGGGCGGCGGTATCGACTTCGCCGGCGAGAACGTCCGGTTCTTCGACCATTTTGGTCGCCGTCAACGCTTTGGCCGCCAGCGCAGCGGCCTGTCCAACGTCGCGGAGTGAGCGGTCCAGCGCGGCCCACGCGATTTCGACATCCGACCACGTGGGGCGTGTCCGCACGCTGCGGCTGACCAACAGTCGATCGTCTTCGCCGGGACGTGGACTTTCGGCTGCCAGCGCATCGAACGCGGGGCCAAGGTAGAGGTGCGCGCGCGCCACTGCGGCCTGCAACGCTTTCCCGGCATCCTGGACAGCCGGGTCGGGGAACGCGTTGAGCAATGCCGCGACGCCACCTTCGCGGTGTTCGCGACCGGCGATGGGCCGGTGCAATGCATCAAGGGCGTCGCTTAACGTGCGACGACTGACCGACCCGCCGAACTGTTGGGTGGCCTGGTCCTCCAGGTTGTGTGCTTCATCGATGATGAGGTGGTCGAAGGCCGGGATGGCGCTCCCGCCGGAGGCGACATCGGCAAGCAGCAAGGCGTGATTGACGATGATGAGGTGGGCCGATTCGGCGGCTTTGCGGGCGCGTTGAAGGAAGCACTTTCCTTCGCGGACGTAGCTGTTCTGGCGGGCGAGGCAATCGGTGTCCTGGGCGGAGAAGCGCTGCCAGGTGGTCCATTCGCTCTTGTCGAGGTTGAGTTCGGAGCGGTCGCCTGTGTCCGTTTCTGGAAGCCAGAGCAGCATCGCGGCCGCCAGGTGAGCGAAATCGGGGTCGCCGAGGCCGGAACCGTACGTCGCTATCCAGCGACGGAGACAGAGGTAGTTGGAGCGGCCCTTGAGGACGGATGCGCGCAGTTCGGAGCCATCCTCGATGACGCCCGCCGCCTGCAAGATCTGGCGCAAGGCGGGGATGTCTTTCGACAGGAGCTGTTCCTGGAGATTGATGGTGTTCGTGGAGATGACGACGCGGTCGCCATTGCGCAGTGCATGAAGTGCGGCCGGCAGCAGGTACGCAAGCGACTTGCCCACGCCGGTGCCGGCTTCGATGAGCCAGTGGCCGCCATCGGTCATGGCGCGGCGCACAGCCTCGGCCATGGCGCGCTGTTCCTGGCGTTCTTCGAAGCGTTCGACCACGTTTATAGCGGCATCGAACGCCCGGGATACCTCCTCGGGTTGCACCGGGACACGTGGATCGAGGCGGACGAGCTGCGGGTATTCGGGGCCCGGTCTCACGGTGGGGAGGTGGCGTTCGCTGAGCGGGGTGTTGCTCCATTCGTCGCCGCCGATGAGTTCGGCGAGAGGCAGGTCGCCGAGGGAGACGAGCCGGGCAAGCTGGTATCGCGCGGTAGTGGGAAGCCGCTCCAGGCGATGCAGCAAGGCAACGAAGACGGCGGCGGCGGTGCGCGCATCCGGCAGGGCGCGGTGGTGGACCGGCGCTTCCACGCCGAGGGTCGCCGCCAGGTCGACAAGGTTCCTCGGCTGGCGCGCCGGCATGAGGATGCGCGAGAGTTCGGCGGTGTCGATGCTGCGAGGCCCAAGGGCCGCGCCTTCGCGGCGCAGGTAGCTGAGGTCGAAGTTGATGTTCTGGCCGACGACCGGGTCGTTGCCGACAAAGCGGAGGAGCTCCGGCATGACGTCCTTGACGCGCTTCGCACCGCGCACCGCTTCGTTGGTCACGCCGGTGAGCTGTTCGATGAAGAAGGGGATTTCGCGGCCGGGGTTGACGAGCGTCTCGAAGGTTTCGAGTTCGGTGCCATCGGGGCGGAAGCGGACGGCGCCGATTTCGGTGATGCGGTCGCGCTCGGGGTCTAGCCCGGTGGTCTCGATATCGAGGGCGACATAGGTGGGGGTCATCAAACGAACATCCGTGCGGGTACTTAGTCTAAGCGTTGGGGGCGGCTGCGGCGAACCAGGCAGCGCAGGCCCGGAGCCACAGCCTGGGGAGGAACCGCGCCAATCGCTGACGCGTAACCGGCCGTGCGTGTCAGTTGAGAGGGCCTCGCGGACACGCGTAGAATCGGGTGTCTACCACGGTTGGCATCTATGGCAGTGGAGGGTACCGGCTATGAAGGCCTTTGC
>DATNET010000397.1:0-8450 GCA_035606745.1 Tepidiformaceae bacterium | reverse complement strand
CAGGCCCACCGCGAGGTGCGCGTAGGCCGGGTCATAACCGCTGTTGTAGAGATACTCCGTCGTGTCATTCTCGAAGCCGAAGAGCATGGCAACTGTCTGGCCATCGAGCCTCAGCGACGATAGGCGTACCATCCCCACGGCGGCGAAGCTCACCGCAACGTCACGGAAAAATGCCTCCATCGCCGGCGTCAAGAATTCGTCCTTATCGTCGCGGCTCATGCGCATGAGTGCAAAGAAGTCGTCCATGCCTGCTGCGACCTGATCCGGAGTGGTCACGCTGTCGAACTCCACCGTGCCGGCGCCGGCCAGGTGCCGCAGCTTTCGGCGAAGCTCGTGGCGGTCGTGCTTGGCCAGCGAGGCGAGGTACGTCTCCCAATCCGCGGGAAGCGAAACAACGGGGCAAACGGCTTCGCCGGCTTCGGCGAGCGACCAGCCGAAATGTGCGGCGGCGCCTTCGAACGCCGTCCGCTGTGGCTCATCGGCAGCGACGCCCCATAGCTCCAGGGCGAACGTGTAATCCTCCATCAGCCATTCGAGGACGCCTTCGGCACACGCGTCTTCGCGGCCAGGTAGGGAGAGGAGCCCGGCATAGTCGCAGACGTTGGGATCGCCGAGCTGGCGGGCCACATCGCGCTCCATGTCGAGCGCCATCACGCCGACCAGCGCCTCACCTTCGCGCAGCGACAGGAACACCGGCATTGCGTCCTTTCCGAGATGCCGCAACCATGCACGGTGCCACTCAGGATGCGTGAACGGCACTCGCCCGGGCAGTGCAGCGTGGAGCGCTGCCCATTCCGGTGCCAGCGCATCGAGATCTTCAGAAGTAATGAGGAGCCTGGTGGGAGCCTCGGCCATGCTGAGGATTGTAACGCCCGTGCTCGCGCCGGGGGCAGCGGCTCGGCAATCCTCAGAGGCCCAACAGCGCGGCGGCAACACCATCGTCGTCGGCGCTCTTCGTCACGATGTCGGCTGCAGCGCGCACGGCCGGATCAGCGTTCCCCATAGCAATGGAGAGTCCCGCCAACTCGAACATCGGGAGGTCGACATCGTCGTCGCCAATCGCAACCGTGTCGCGCAGGTCAATGTCCATCGCCTCACAGAGTGCACGCAGCCCGACGCCCTTATCGACGCCTGCAGCCGTAAGCGTGACGAGCTGGTTCCCGTTGAATGATCGTGCGCTTCGCATGGTCAGTTGCTGAGACCACGGTACGAAGGCAGCAAGGCGAGCGTCTTCCGGCGCCACTTCCGCGAGCACCGATAGCAGTTGCGAAAGGTCGGCGTCCCGAAGGTGCGTCACTGGAACAAGCCATTCCGGCGCGTTGGCAGCCCACGGCGGCAAAACGTCCGACCGGCGGTACGCTCGCTCGGGCGTTGCGAGGGTCGCCATCCAACCATCCTGGTCGACGATACGGGCAATCGCCCGCGCTACGTCGGCGGGCAGGGCGTGCTGGAGGGCGACCTCGCCGGCGGCGTCCCGGACGTCGGCGCCGGCAGCGGCAATGGCCGCCGTCGGGACGCCGAGCGGGGCGAACGGCTGGACCGCAGCCTGGTACCAACGTGCCGTTGCGGGCGCAACCGCCACACCAGCGGCGACCACTTTGGTCACTGCTGCGGCATTTGCCGCACTCATCCGGCCGGAGGAGTTGAGCAGCGTGCCATCGAGGTCGATCGCGACGAGCCGGTACGGCACGCTAGTTCCGTCGCTCGATAAACACGACGGTGCCGGCCACAACGAGCGCGAGAACGACGAACACCGCCGCGATCACGGCGATCTGCCCACCGCCACCTTTGGAGCTGCTCGACGTACCCGTGCTCGGGGGGAGCGGCGCCTTTTGTGTCGCTGTTGATTTCGGCGCGGCCGGCGACGTCGCGGAGCCAGCGGGCGGCGTGGTGGAGCCGCCTGGCGCTGCGGTCGGTGCGGTGCTGTCACCCGACTCAGGCGGCGGCGGGCCGGTGCCGCACGTCAGCCCTTGTTTCGGGACCGTGAGGTTGATGAGGTAGTCATTAACGGCGTTGTCGATACAGGAATCGCCGGTGTCATAGACGGTGTGGCCGTAGCCCCGATGCGTAATCAGGTGCCCGGACTCCAACTGCTTGCTCATCGCCACGCCCCATTCGTACGGCGTGGCCGGGTCATCGGTCGTGGCGATGACGACGATCGGTGCCGCCCCGGCCGCGCGGGGTGTGGTCAGTGGGTCGGGCTTGGCCTGCCAGTGCGCACACAGCAGCCCCGACGTTGCGGCGGCCTCACCAAAGTGGGGCGCCATCTTCTCGAACTGCGTGGCCATCTGTTCGTAGGCGGCAAGGTCGTGCGGACACGTCTCGTCGACGAAGTTCACGGCCGCGTTGGCCTCGCTAATGTTCGGGTAGGTACCATCCTGGTTGCGCTGCAGGTACGCGTCGGAAAGTTCCACGAAGCCGCTGCCGTCGCCCTGCAGCGCCAGCGTCGCGGCCTGCGTCAGTTCGGGCCAGAGGCTCTGGCTGTATTGGGCAAAGATCACGCCGAGCAACACTTCGCCTGGCCCAGCGGGCCTATCCGCCTCCGGTGCCGGCAACGGTTTCTTTTCCGATTGAGCGATCAACCCTTCGATCACCTTCTGCGGGTCCTGGCTGCCGAAACATCGCTTCGCCTGGCAGTCCGCCACGTACGCGCTGAACCCTCGCTCAAAACCCACCATTTGCGTGCCGTTGATCTGCTGGAATGTCTGGGAAAGGTCGGTGGCGCCATCGAGAACGAATGCGCGGACCTTGTCGGGATACATGTCCGCATAGACTGCCCCGATGGTGGTGCCGTAGGAATAGCCAAGGTACGTAAGCTTATCCTCGCCGAGCGCGACGCGGACGCTTTCCATGTCGCGCGCAACGTTCTTCGTCCCGACGTAGTTGAGATAATCGCCGTACTTCGTCGCGCACTGGTCAGCGAACGTCTTGGCAGCGGCATCTGCCGCCTCCCAACCGGCCTGATCGTGTGGCGATGGGTCGACCGCGGTGAACGCCTGGAGGGTGTTGTGGCAGACGATCGGTGTGCTTTGTCCGACTCCCCGTGGATCGAAAGCAACAAGGTCGAAGTGGTCTCTGATTGTGGGCGCTAGCGTGGGCGCCCAATCGTGGAGGAAATCGATGGCCGAATCGCCAGGCCCACCCGGGTCGGAGAGCAACGACCCGATGCGCTGCGAGGAGTCAAGCGCGGGCAAGCGCGTCAACGCGAGCTTGATCGTCCCCTTCGAAGCGTCCGAGTAATCCAGGGGCACGGTGAGGGTCGCACACTGGTAGCCGCGGGGCTGGCAGCTCTGCCAGTTTAGCGTCGATGCTTCGCGGGCCCCGGAGGGCGCGGCTGCTCGTGCACCGGACCCGCCCGCGGCAATGGCGGAGAGGCAGGCGACGGCAAGCACCGCGAGCGGGAGACCCAAGAGCCGGGGCCGGAGGCGCGTCATCGCATGCAACGGTAGCAGCTTCCCGCGACCGGGACACGCTCGACCGTCAAGAGCAGGGATGGAAGCGCGCGGCTCACACGCGGATGCCTTGAGCGTTTGCGAGAGCCGCGCAAACGCTTAGAGCAATGAGACCAGCACACCTAGCCTCCCGCCGCCCCGACGGGATGGACCTGGCTCTGTTCGGTGATGCCGTGCCGAAGGTCGAACAGGGGCCGCTCGGAAACGACGGGCGGCAGGTCGTCGAAGTTGTGAGCCGGCGGTGGCGAGGTCGTCCACCACTCCATCGAGTAGGACTCCCAGGGGTCGTTCGGTTGGTCCTTCGGCTGCGTGAACGTGTAGACCACGTTGAAGAGCGCCACGAGCAGGCTGACCAGGATGCCGAACGCTGCAATC
This sequence comes from Tepidiformaceae bacterium, assembly GCA_035606745.1. GTDB lineage: Bacteria > Chloroflexota > Dehalococcoidia > Tepidiformales > Tepidiformaceae > DATNET01. Next base: position 4,623 of record DATNET010000397.1, on the reverse strand, counting down.
GTCTCGGTGAGGTTGATCGCCGCCCAGTCGTTCGACCCAGCGTACGTGACAATGCGCCGTGGCATGCCTTCGAGGCCGAGCAGGTGCATCGGAAAGAAGGTGACGTTGAACGCGACGAACATCAGCCAGAAATGGATCTTCCCGAGGCGTTCGTTCAACCGTCTGCCCCAGATCTTGGGGAACCAGAAATAGATGCCGGCAAATGCCGAGAAGACCGCGCCGCCGAACAGCACGTAGTGGATGTGGGCGACGATGAAGTAGGTGTCGTGCAGCGCGAAGTCGACCGGCACAGCGGCCGAGAAGACGCCGTTGATGCCGCCAATCAAGAAGGTCGCGAGGAAGCCCTGGGCGAAGAGCATGGGCGTATCCATACGTATCTGGCCGCGCCACATGGTCCCAATCCAGTTGAAGAACTTTACCCCTGTAGGCACGCCAATCATCAGCGACATGAAGCCGAACCAGGGCTTGAGCACAGCGCCAGTGGTGAACATGTGGTGGGCCCACACGCTAAATGCGAGCGCGCCGATTGCGAGCAACGACCACACCATGGCCTTGTAGCCGAAGAGCGGCTTGCGGCTGAATACCGGCACGATCTCCGAAATAATCCCGAAGCCCGGCAGGATCATGATGTAGACGGCGGGATGCGAATAGAACCAGAAGACGTTTTGCCAGAGAAGCGGGTTTCCTCCGCGTGTCGGGTCGAAGAAGCCGCCACCGAAGTTGCGGTCGATGAAGAGCATCGACAGGCCAGAGGCAAGGACCGGCGTAGCCATGAGCTGAAGGAGGGCCGTAATCAGGATCGACCACGTGAAAATTGGCATGCGGAACATCGTCATGCCAGGTGCGCGCATCCTGAATATGGTGACGATAAAGTTGGCCGCCCCGATCGTCGAACCGATACCTACGATGATGATGCCGAGCGCCCAGAGGTCGATCCCGGGGCCGTGCTGATGCTCCGCGAGCGGTGCGTACGACGTCCAGCCGGCATCAGCCGCGTTACCGAAGATGAATCCGGAGAAGACTATCAGCCCGGCTGCCGGCAGCAGCCAATACGAGAGCGCGTTAATCCGCGGGAACGCCATGTCGGAGGCGCCAATTTGAAGCGGCACGAGGTAGTTCCCGAAGCCCGCCCACATCGGGATGGCGAACAACCAGACCATGGTCGTGCCATGGATCGAAAACATTTCGTTGTAGGTTTCTGGGGCGAGGAACGTGTTGTTCGCGACGGCGAGCTGCGTCCGCATCATGAGGGCAAGGAATCCGGCGACGGCGAAGAAGAAGAACGTCGTATAGAGGTACATCTGGCCGAGCTTCTTGTGGTCGACCGTAGTCAGCCAATCGAGAAGCGCGGGCCGCTCGTAGCCCTGAGCGTAGGGTTGTGCGACCGTCGCCATTCTGGAATTCCTCCCTGCAACTGCCGGTGCGCCTCGGATTCCCTGCGACCCGAGCCCGCGTAGATACCACCCTCATGCCGTTTCCGGCCTCATGGGCGGTTCACCGTGCCTAAATTACTATCGCACGCGGTGATAACAAGTGTCTGCGAAGACGTGTTACCGATCGCATGTCCGGATAATATCACGCGGCTCGATAGAGTCTCGTGCCTGGGCTTGTGCTCGACGCTCATCTCCATGGACACGCAGTCGCCGGCCCCGACGGTACCTCAGCCGGCGCTCCGCTTCGCCTTGTCGAACGCGTAGCCCTCGGCCTGAAAGCTAACGAATCGGTTCTCCCCAATGACGACGTGGTCCAGCACGAGGATGTCCAACAACTCTCCGGCTGCGATAAGCAGCTTTGTGACCGCCACATCCTGGAGGCTGGGGCGTGGATCGCCGGAAGGATGATTGTGGGCGAGCACGATCGATGCAGCGTCCACCGTCACCGCCTCGCGAAAGATCTCGGCTGGCCGGACGCTGACGGCGTTCACTGTGCCTTTCAAGACCGGCGTCGTCGAACCGATGAGGCGTCCACGAGTGTCCAACGGTATCGCGAAGAGATGTTCTTTCGTCTTCCCTATGAGCCGCGGCCCAAGCAACGCGAACACGGCTTCGGGTGAATTCAGCAACGGACGCGCCTCAGGCGACGATTGCTGGACCCGCCGGCCGAGTTCGACAGCGGCAGCGATTTCGGACGCCTTAGCCGGCCCAAGGCCACGGATGTTTTGCAATGCCTTGAGGTCGGCCCGGGCAAGCGCGGCAATCCCACCAAGGGAATCCAGGAGACGCCGGGCCATATCGAGCACGTTCTCTCCGCGCGAGCCGGAGCGCAGAATGAGGGCGATGAGCTCGGCATCGGACAGCACTTCCGGGCCGTGCACGAGCAGTCGCTCGCGCGGCCGCTCGTCCCCCGATATCTCGTGCATGGTGCGATAGATGGTGACGCGCTCAACGGCCTCGGTCATGAGCGCGGAGTATACAGGCCATCACGGTGCCCGAAAGCGGCGGTGCCTCCGTCCGAGCGGGAGTCTATCGCTTCCGTCGAATGTTCGGCAGCTTGGCGTCCGGTGGCGCCTTCTGTTTTTCGACCCACACGATTACGGCCGAATGCGAATAGAAGCGGATATCTACGTAGTCGCCCTCTTTAATGGCGGCGAGCATGTCGCCATCGCCCCGAAGAATACGCTTGCCGAGGCGCAAGTACTGGGTCTGCATCACCAGCGAATCGCGGCGGGACCAGCGGCGCTCGACGAATCCCGATTCCTCCTCGGGCGGACCAGTGAGGTCCATCGCCGCCTGGATCGCCTGGAAGCCGAACAGCACAGCGAGGATGCCGAGGATGACCACAAGCACCCACGTGCCTCCGTAATTCGAACCGGTGAGCACATCGAACAGATAGAAGAGCGTCGCTCCGGCGCAAGCCACAAACAGCGGCATCCAGATGATCGTTGAGCGGATCAGGCCGTTCCGTGTACCCCTCCGCCGGATCTCGGCCTGGATCTCCGGGTCGTCCTTCCAATTCATGGGAGGTTGAGCACGCGCCCAATAAGCAGCGGCGTCTCCGGCGTCAGCCCGGGATTGACCGCAATAATCGCATCGGTCGTTGTGTTGTGCGCGACCGCGATGCCACCCAGCGTGTCGTTCGCCTGGACGGTGTAGGTCTTCGCACCCGCCGTTGCGGTTGCGCTGCCGCCAGGCGTTGCTGCGGGTGAAGCGGTGCCCACCGCTGTGCCGCTCACGGCCGCGGCCGGCTGCGTCCCGGGCGGCGTCGGCGTCGCTGTTGCGCCCGTCGCGGGCGTGGCGGTGGCAACGACTCGTACATCATCGGCCGTGCTGGCACTTTGGGGAGGACGCACGATCAGGAAAATGGCGACGAGCACGCCGACCGCCAACGCCAACAGCGAACCGCGGTACACGAGCGAACTGGGCGTCGCCGCCTCCGGCGACAGGCAGCGCATGCAGACGTCGTCGCCGTGGTCCGCGCAGTACAGCCGCCCGCACGTGGGGCACTCTTCCTCAGCGGGCTGATCGCAGTAGTGGCACGTTGGCTCGGGCATGGCGTTAGCGTAGCAGCGGGCGCGGCGAGAGACGAGAAGCCGACTCAGAGACGAAAGACAAAAGCTGAGAGCGCGAGCGGTTAGTCGAGGCTTGCGATGAATTCGCGGATCGCAGCGTGAGTCTCGAAGGGACGCTCAAGGTGCATCCAGTGGCCACATTCGATGACCTTCGTCCGGGCCGTTGGTGCGAAGCCGGCGAGCGTCGCGTAGTACTCCTCTCGCGGCTGGGCATCGAGCGATAGCGAGGGCTGGTTGGCCAGCGCAGCCATGAGGTCATCGCTGCGTTGGGCCAACTCATCCGGGCTGAATTCGAACAGCGGCGCCCAGAGTGCCTGGCCAACTTCGACAGGCGTTTCGTCGCTCGTGCGGCGGACGATGTCGCGCCCTGGCTCGGGCATCAATGGCGTCACCATGGAGTCGAACATCTGCCTTCGAAAGGCCATGTGGGTGCCGGGCGAGCGAATCACCGCTTCGAGTGCCCGCATTTGACCGCCGAACCCGCGTAAGTCGAGCACTTGGTCGATATCCACGATGGCGCGTGCAAAGCCGGGGAATCTGCGGGCGACCTCTGCCGCAAGGTAGCCGCCGAAGCTGTGCCCGATCAGTATCGGTTCCTCGACTCCTAGCGATTCGCAGAGCGCGACCACATCGTTGGAAAGCGCCTCGGCACCGTAGCAGCAATCGCGCGGCGTTCCCGACAGCCCGTGGCCGCGCATGTCGGGCGCGATGCATCGAAAGTCTGCGCGGAACGCCTCGATGGTCGAACCCCAGCTCACGGCGGCATCGCACCAGCCGTGGAGGAACATCAGGGCCGGTCCCGGCCCGCCGCTATCTTCGTAGTGGAGCGTTACTGTTGGCCGTTCGAGCGTGGGCATGGGGACCTCCGTGCCGCGGGAGTATAGCGGGCAGCGCGGCAGTTGACCGGCATCCGCGTGCATCGGTTGTCTCCCGGCCTTTCGCGGACGAGGGCCGGACGCGTGGACGAACATCGTTCAACGCACGGCTCAAATACCACTCGATCGCTTCGCAACGGGGGCTTGCAATCGCACTTGTGTCACATTAGGATAGGGGGGTACCCCATACGGAACGAGGAGGGCCGATGACCCCAGATATCCAGGCGCAGGCCCAGCGTC
>DATNET010000393.1:0-3748 GCA_035606745.1 Tepidiformaceae bacterium | reverse complement strand
ATTTACGGCGGACCCGACGGGGCTGGGCGGCGTGGCGACGATGAGCTATTCGGATTCGGCCGGCGTGTCGATGCTTGGCACCGATCTTTTGACGCAGGCGAAGGCGCAGAACGCGCTCAATCAGCTCAACCTGGCGATCAGCGCGGTGGCGTCTCTGGACGGCTACATCGGGGCGCAGATCAACACGCTGAACTCGCTGACGCAGATTATGACGACGCAGAAGGAGAACGTGACGGCGGCGCAGAACGCGATTCAGGCGACGGATTATGCCTCCGCCACTTCGAACCTGTCGAAGTTCGAGATTCTGAGCCAGACGGGTATCGCGGCGCTGGCGCAGGCCAACAGCATCCAGCAGGAGGTCACCAAGCTGCTGCAGTAACGAGCGCGGCTCAAGTGAAAGTTTTGAGGGTCAAGCAGAACTGAAACACTTCAAGAAAACCCGGGGACAGGGCGGCGGCGGGCACAGCCTGCCGCCCATTTGTTTTGTGCCGCACAAGCTGGCGCGCACTGTTTGGATGGCGCCACGCACGACGGGCGGCGAGCACAGGCACGCACGAGAGTGCGGTCAGACTCGCTGCACCGCCTGGGCCAGGTGGCTGAGGCTGGCCTTGGCGTCGCCGTAGAGCATGGAGGTACAGGGTTTGAAGAAGAGGGGATTTTCGAGGCCGGAGAATCCGCGGCCCTGCCCGCGCTTGAGCACGATGACGCTTTTGGCGCGGTCGACTTCGAGGATGGGCATTCCGGCGATGATGGACTTGGGATTGTCGCGCGCATCGGGGTTGACTACATCATTGGCGCCGATAACGACCGCCACGTCGGTGGAAGGGAAGTCAGGATTGACCTGCTCCATTTCATAGAGCGCCGAGTATGGCACGTTCGCTTCGGCAAGCAGGACGTTCATGTGGCCGGGCATGCGGCCGGCGACGGGGTGGATGGCGTATTTGACGGTGACGCCGCGGTCCTCGAGCAGTTCGGCGAGCTCGCGGACGGCGTGCTGGGCCTGGGCGGTGGCGAGGCCGTATCCGGGAACGAAGATAACGCGGTTGGCGAAGGCGAGCTGCATGGCGGCATCGTCGAGCGAAATTTCACGCATGACTCCGCCTGCGGTTGCGGCGGAGGGGCCGGCGATGGCGGCGCCGAATCCGCCGAAGAGGACGTTGGTGATGGAGCGGTTCATGGCCTTGCACATTAGGACGGAGAGGATGAATCCGGAGAATCCGTCGAGCGTGCCGGCGATGATGAGGACGTTGTTGCCGAGGACGAAGCCGGTGGCAGCGGCGGCCAGGCCGGCGTAGGAGTTCAGCAGCGACATGACGACGGGCATGTCTGCGGAGCCGATGGGAATGACCAGCATGATGCCGAACAGGAATGCGATGCCGAGCATGGAGTAGAAGACCGCGCTCGCCTCGGGATGAAACCAGAAGTAGAAGAAACAGCCGGCGAGTGCAGCGAGGGTTGCCACGTTAACGAAGTTCTGGCCGCGAAACTGGACGGGTTTGCCTTGAATGATGCCCTGCAGTTTTCCGGCGGCGATGAGCGAGCCGGTGGTGGTGAGGGCGCCGAGCATGATTTCAAATCCGAGCGCCCCGCGTTTGACGGGGCCGAGATCGGCGATGTTGACCATGAACTCGCCGATGCCGACCAGCGCGGCGGCCAGGGCGCCGAATGCGTGGGAGAGCGCGGTCCGCTGAGGCATGGCGGTCATGGGGACGGTGACGGCCATCCATGCGCCGATGATGGAGCCGATGGTGAGGCCGGCCAGGATCCATGTCCAGGTGACGATGTGCGCCCCAATCAGCGTGCCGATGATGGCGGCGAGCATGCCGGCTTCGGCGAGGAACATGCCGCGGCGCGCGGTGTCAGGGTGCGACATCATCTTGAGCGAGAGGATGAAGAGGATGGAAGCGACAAGATAGGTGGCTTCCATGAAGTAGGAGGCGAGGCTCATTTCTCCTCCTTCTTTGCCGGCGCGGTGCGGCTGCGAAACATCTTGAGCATGCGGTCAGTGATGCCGAACCCGCCGACCACGTTGATGGTTGCGGTAGTGACGGCGACGCAGCCCAGGATGTGCGCCGGGAGCGGGTAACCTTTGGCCCCGGCGAGCACGAGCGAGCCGATCAGCGAGATGCCGGAAATGGCGTTGGTGGCCGACATCAGAGGGGTGTGAAGCAGGGGCGGCACGCGGCTGATGACCTGGTAGCCGAGGAAGGCGGCCAGCGCGAAAACGTAGACGGAGGCGATAAGGACGGCTGGATTCATGAGTTACTCACAGCGGAGCTAGCGGGGCTAGCGGAGTTAGCGGAGTGATTAAACTACGCAGAGGCGGAGCCCACGGGGTCCAGAAGCTTGGCGACGCGCGGGTTGACGGGTTTGCGCTCATGGGCCACGCAGGCGCCGGCGAGCACCTCGTCGGCGAGGTCGATGGACAGGCTGCCGTTCTTGAGAATGAGGCCCAGGAAGTTGAGGACATTGCGCGCATAGAGGTGGCTGGCATCGACGGGGACCTCGGCGGGCAGATTCATGGGTGCCAGGAGCGTGACGCCGCCGATGATCTGCTCCTGTCCCGGTAATGTGAGTTCGCAGTTGCCGCCCGCGGGAGCGGCGAGATCGACCAGCACGGAGCCGGGGCGCATGGCTCCGATGGCCTCCCGCCGGATCAGCCGCGGAGCGGGCCGGCCGGGAACTTGCGCAGTGGTGACGATGACGTCGGAATGAGCCGCGGTTTTGACGATCAGGTCGCGTCCGCGGTCGAGGGCTTCTTCACTGAGTTCGGCTGCGTACCCGCCACCGCCCTCGGTGTTGATGCCGCCCAGGTCCACATCGAGGAATTTGGCTCCAAGGGACCGCACCTGCTCGCCGGCGGCGGCGCGGACGTCGTACGCCTCGACCACGGCGCCGAGGCGGCGGGCAGTGGCGATGGCCTGCAGGCCGGCGACACCCGCACCGATGACAAAGACTCGGGCCGGCGGAACGGTGCCTGCCGCGGTCATTAGCATGGGAAACATTCGCGGGAGGCGGTCGGCGGCGGTGACCACGGCTTTGTAACCGGCGACGGTGGCCATGGAGGAAAGTGCATCCATCGACTGCGCACGGGTGATGCGCGGGACCAGTTCCATGCTGAACAGGGTTACGCCGCGATCAATCGCGGGATACAGGGCGAGAGGCGTATCGAGCGGACGGAGAAATCCCACGACCACGGCACCGGGTTTGACGGCGGCCTGGTCGGATGCGTCGAGGGCGTTGACGACGGGAAGCAGGTCGGCCTCGGTCAGAATGGAGGCGCGGTTCGGGGTGACCGCAGCGCCGGCATCGATGTATGCCTGGTCGGTGGCGCCGGCGTGGGAGCCTGCGCCGGCTTCGACGAGCACCTCAACGCCTTGCGCACGCAGACCTTTGAGGCTTTCGGGCAGCAGGGCGACCCGGGTTTCGCCGGGAGATGTCTCCTTCAGGATTCCTAGCAACACTGGCGGCCTCCTGCGCGGGCCCGGGAATGACGGACACGCCGGCGGCTGAGTTGCGCGTGCGGGCATTGTCCGTGGGTTAAGTAGCCATTATGGGTCCGAAGGGCTGACAGAGCTTGTGATATTTGTCACGGTGGAGGGGGAGATGCCGGCTTTGGGGAAAGAGAAAGGGCAGGCTCGCGCCTGCCCCGGGGTGTTGGTGGAGATGCGGTTTATTTCGGCAGAGGTTCGGTTCCTGTGACTGTGAACGACGCTTCGGATTTGGAATGAGTTTCCTGAGGCTGCGC
>DATNET010000372.1:0-2812 GCA_035606745.1 Tepidiformaceae bacterium | reverse complement strand
GGCCATGGCGGTACGGATCCCCATGATCTCGTAGACGCGGTTGACCTGGCGCTTCGTCATCTGCAACATCGCCGAATCCACGTTCGCGATACGTTCGGCGAACGCTTCGGTGACTTCGCAAAGACGCTCGACAGGCACCGCACGGTTGGCCCAGCCCAGCTCCACAGCCTCCTTGCCAGTCACGCTGTCGCCGGTATAGAGCAGTTCGCGCGCCTTCTTCTGATGCATGTGCCAGGGGTGATAGATGATGTCGACGGGCGTCATCGCCCGCACGGGCGGGTAGCCGATGATGGCGTCATCGGCGACGAACATGAGGTCACACATCGTCGCCAACTCGGTGCCACCGGCCAGGCAGTAGCCGTGCACCATGGAGATGACGGGCTTCGTCAGTTCCCAGATCTGCCAGTAGCCACTCAAGAGGTGCTGTGGCCATTGGCCCTGGCCCGGGTGGATGGGGCCAACGCTCGGAAGGCCACTGCGCTTTTCAACGTAGTCGCGGTCGTCCTGCGTCTTGGAGATGCCGGAGAGGTCGTAGCCCGCGCTGAACGCCCGGCCGGAGCCGCGGATGATGATCACCCGGACATCGGGGTCCATTTCGAAGTCCTTGAGGGCATCGAAGACTTCCGCACGCAGATTGTGGCTCAGGGCGTTCATTTTTTCAGGGCGGTTGAGCTGAACGATCGCGTGGCGATCCTTCTTAGAGGTCGTGATGTCGAAGTATTCAGTCATGCGAGGATTCTGGAGCGGCGGGGCGGAGTTGTCGATCGCCGGGCCGCGACGAAGGCTACGAGACGCGAAGGATGCGAGGACCTGGTGGGCGGCGCGTGCTGGTACAATGGGCCGATGAACGTTGAGCTTTCCGAGCGTGCAGCACGCCTGGCCGAAGACCTCGTGCAGAACGGGCGCTTCGCTTCGGTTGAGGACGCGCTTGAGTACGGGCTAATGGCGATCGAGCAGCTGGACGCTGAAGCGGAAGCGCTGGTTCCAGATGAGAGCGACGAGTGGTGGGCCGAAGTGAATGTCATGATTCAGGAGGCTGAAGAAGACATCGCTGCAGGCAGGATCATCGAGGTTACACCCGAGTTTTGGGACGACATTCGACGGCGCGGCCGTGAGCGGATGAGGTCCAGGTCCAACCAAACCGCTTGACGACACTGCGTTTCACTTCCCGAGCTCTCGCTGATCTAGACGAGATCTGGACGTTCGTCGCGCAAGAAAGCGAATACGCAGCCGATCTGCTCATGGAAGAATTCAGCGCCGCACTGGCGCGCGTGTTGCTCTTCCCACATGCGACCCCTGTCCTGCGAAGGCTCGCCCCGCGGACCGTCCGGCGAGTCAACGTTCGAAGTTGGGCGGTGTTATACCGGCTGGAGGGAGATGCGGTCCTCGTCCTCCGCGTAGTCCCCGGCCGTGACATGCGCCGACTGGAGCTGTAGTCCTCAGCGCTTCGCGAACGCGGCGCTCTCTTCCGCCACGAGCGCAATCTGGTCGCCCAGCGTCAGGTTGGAATCGATGATGTGGAGGCCCCACGCCGGCCCCGGCGCGGTGACGGCCGCTCCCGGAAACGCGAGCCCGGCTGGGGCCGTCACCGACAGGTACGAAAAGCCGTCCTTCTGGACGCATTCGCCAGTCAGACCCGTGTATTCCAAGAACGGCGTCGTGACGCTCCCGGCAAGCACGTTGCCTGCCGTTGGGAAGTAGCTATCCAGCGCCGGTGAGCGGTGCAGCAGCGCGGCCGGGTCCACACAGAGGACGTTGCCGCGCCCGAACAGGCTGTTTGCCGGTGGCGGGGCGCTCGCCAGGAAGCTGGAGTAGCCGACCATGCAACCAAGCTGGTCTGGCGTCGCGCACGGCGGTACGTTTTGATATTCGTCCTGGGCGACGTTTCCACCGAGCAGAATGGCCGACACGAGCAACGCACGAGCTCTGGCATTCGAATCTATCTCGTCGTGGATCAGCTTCTTGAGCTGCATCGCACCCTGCGAGTGCCCGATGAGCACGACGCCACGCCCGCCGTTGTCGTGGGCCAGGTACTCTTCCCATGCGTCGACGACGTCGGCGTAGGCGATCGCCTGGGCCTTGGCGTCGCCGAAGTGCCCGTCGCCGAGCGCGGTGAGCGTGACCTGACGATAGACCGGCGCGAACACCCGGCACACCGAGGCAAAGCGCGCCGCCTGGTTGACCGCGGCGCGCTCTTCGCCGGCCCCCGTGACGAGGTCAGAGTTGTCGCCTGGATCGCTGCTTGCCGTGGGGTAGACGTAGAAACAGTCGATGGGCGGCTTCGCCGCCGCAACGAACGGCTGTACTTTCGAGCCGTCGGAGCCTACGGCCGTGGAATCAAGGTCCTCCGTGCAGGGCGTATCCGCTTTGCCGGGCCGGCAGAGCCAATTCGCTGCGCTCGTGTAATCGACGGGCTGGACGCCAGCGGGCAGCGTCGCCACGGGGGCGACCGGTGAGCTCGCCGAGGCACTCGCGGCCGGCGGCGGCGTGGTTGCCGTTGGTCTGGCCGTAGCCGCGCCCAGGGGCACACTGGCGCCTGCACTCGGAGCAACCATCGTGCTGACGGCCGGGGCCGCCTTTCCGCCCGAACAACCAGCCACAAGCATCGCCAACAGCGCAGCGCCTACGGCCAGGCCACCAATCCTCACGCAGCCGCCTCCAGGTCGCGGACTCCGGGCTCGCGGCCCCCCAGTTCGAGGACCTCGCGGCCCGCTGATCTCGCGGCACGATAGCAGGGGCGAGCGCCGCGGGACAACGCCTGGGCTAGCAACGCTGCTTTACCTTGGCCCCACGTTACCCAAGCAGGGCGGCG
>DATNET010000314.1:0-6903 GCA_035606745.1 Tepidiformaceae bacterium | reverse complement strand
TCTCCGCGATCTCCTGGCGAGACGGGCGTGCGATCGGTGCGGCTCGTCGCTCATCACATTGGCGGTGCGACGGGCCGCAGTGGAACCTCGCCAATCCGCGAACCGGGTTCTGCTCGACTTGACGGCGCTCGCGCCGGCTTGCGATCATGCCGCCGCCAACGCACGATGCATGATGTGCGCGGATCGCGAGGAGGCGAGGCGATGCCCTGGATCGAGGTCAACGGTACGGATATCTACTACCAGGAGGAGGGCAGCGGCCAGCCGCTCCTCTTCCTGCACGGCAACAGCTCCTGCGGCGAGGCCTGGTTCCAGCAGTTCGCCGCGTTCCGCGACCGCTTCCGCTGCATCGCCTACGACAGCGTGAACCACGGCCATTCCTCGAATTCACCCCGCGATGCCGAGGAGCCCGACCGTGTCGACGAGCTCGAAGGGTTCCTCGCTGCGATGAACATCCAGCGGCCAATCCTCGCTGGGAACTCCATGGGCGGGGGCACTCTCCTGCGATGGGCGGCCCGGCACCCCGGCGAGGCTGCGGGGCTCATCCCATCGGGCTCGGGCGTTGCCCCGGCAGGCAGCGCTGCCCGCCTGCCAGTCCAGCAGCCACTTAGCCCGGATGTCCTCTTCCTCCCGATCGGCGATTCCCTCACCGATGGCTTCAAGCAGAGCCAGCCGCGCATGTTCGAACGCTACCTGCGCATCCGTTCAACGGCGACTCGGCTCGAAGCGATGCGCAACCCGCGGAAAGCGTCCTCCAGCGGCGCGGAGGAGCGCACCCACCTCGGTGAAACCGTGACCCGAATCACGTCACCGATGTGCGTCATCGTCGGCGCGCTCGATGGCGCAGTGCCCTCGGCCGAGAACCTGCACCGGCTTGTGCCGCACTCCGAGTATCACGCCATCGCCGGAGCCCCGCACAACGTGTACTACGAAGCGGCCGAAGCCTACAACGGCCATGTCGACAACTTCCTCGCGAAGGTGATGAGCCCGGTCGCGGCCCGCTAGCCCGGCACAACACTAGCGGTCCTTCAATAGGTTCGCGATGCTTCCCCTCGCCACGAGCACACTTAGCATCGGGGCAAGGACCAGCACAGCCAGGGCGGCGGAGCCAGAGGTCACCGTTGCCAGCCGGATGCTGCCCAGCGTTAGCGCGTGGCCGGTGGCGCGTTGGATCGCGAGTGCCCAGAGCACGCCGGTCAGCCACCCGGCTGCCACCAGGATCCACGACTCCATTGCAAGCATCGTGGCGAGTGTCACGCGCGACGTGCCAAGTGCCAAGTACAGGCCCAGTTCCGCGCGGCGCAGCCACGCAACCAGGACAAATATCCCGGCGACCAGAAGCGCGACGATGGCCCAGCCGTTCCGTTGCGGGCGCGCCGCCAGTTCGTTGGCGGGATTTCGGCTGAATTGGTCCGGCGAGATGTAGGCGCGCACGGATGGCGTACCATTCCCGCCGGCGAACGCAGCTGCGAGCGCCCCGGAACCTCCCGGGAACGCTTGCGGCGTGAACTCGACCCAGCACTCATCCGCGTTCCCAGTTGGCGGGACGACCTCAAGGAGCGAACGGTCCGCCTGTGGTGCGCGCTCGGAAACGTCAAGGATTGCAAGCAAGGGTAAAGGTGATTCACCTTCCCGCGCGAGCATCAGGCCGCCTCGAACCGCCAACTCACTCGCCAGCGCAGTGCCTGCGAAGAAGCCCGGCGTGGGCGGTAGGTTGCCCACCGAGGAAGACGTTGCCCAAACCCTCGCCAACCCCGTCGTGATCCCGTATTCCTGATAGAGGACTCCCGGCGCGGATGTGAACGTCGCCTGCCCTTCGGCGCGTTCGGCGCCCGCGGCCACCACGCCCGGCACTCTGTTGAGCCCTTCGCAGCGACCCGCGCTAACGCCTCCCTGTGCCGAAACGATCGACACATAACCGCCCGCGCTCTGAAATGACGACTCGAACGCCAGCAGATCGCTCGCCTGATGAACCTCGAGGTAAGCCAACGAGCCAAGAGCGACGGCCAGTGCGGTGAAGAGGATGGCGGAGCGCACGGCGCTGCTACGCACGTTGGCGACGGCCTCACCCATGAGTGTCCTGGGATTCCAGCTCATCCCAGGCCCTCCTGGAGTTCCCCATCGACCACCCGCAAAATGCGGTCGCACTCCCGCGCAACTTCGGTGTCGTGGGTGGCGATGACCACCGCCGTCTTATATGGGCGGTTGTGCAGCAGCGCGGCAATCACCTGGACGCTCGTCGCGTGGTCGAGCTGGCCTGTAGGTTCATCCGCGAGGATGAACGACGGCCGTGCCGCCAGCGCACGGGCCGTGCAGACGCGCTGCAACTCGCCACCGGAAAGGTTGCGCGCCTCCTGCGCTGCAAGGTGCCCGACACCGACCGCGCCCAGCGCTTCCCGGGCGCGCTGGCGGGCAGCATCGCGCCGCCACCCCTGGACGAGTAGCCCGAACGCAGCGTTGTCGAGCACCGACCTCCGCGGCAGCGCATTCGCCGTCTGGAAGATCCAGCCAAAGCGCTCAGCGCGAAGCCGCGAAAGTTCCGCGCCAGAAGGTGGCAATGTCTTGCCATCGATCAGTACCACGCCCGCTGTCGGCTTCGTGAGCAACCCCAGGATCGTCAGCAGGGTCGTTTTCCCAGACCCCGATGGCCCGACGATGGCGACTGACTCGCCCACCTGGACCGTGAGGGAAACGCCCCTGAGCACTGGAACGCCCCCGCTGCGGTAACAATGCACAACATCACGCAAGCTCAGGGACATCGCGCGTCCTTCAGGGCCTGTCCTGGGTTCGCGAGCAGTTGTTCGCCCGCCTTGAGACCGCTCACCGCGTTCGTGACGCCAGCGCTCGCCCCGTCGACGAGGATTGCGACGGCCTTGTAGCCCCCGCCGTTCGGTACCCACGCGCAGAGGCCGCCGTTCGACCCAACCATGACCGCTGTCGATGGTATCGCTACCGCATCAAGAGGAGTCGCCCGCTCGAGGGTTCCCGCGACACCGCTGCTTGCGCCCGGCACCCCACCGGGGCTCGACGAACCAGCGCTGGCGGCCGATGGCTGCGGCAGGAGTGGGGCAAGGTTCGGCAACGCGGCGGGATCCACCGCCAACGCCGCCGGGTCGATGGCGAAGTTCTTCGCAGTGATCACCACGACCCATCGGACCGATGGGTCGATCGTCAACGGTTCCTGTCCGGCGGCGGCGATTGTAGCGCCCGTGAGCGTCGACTGGCCCGCTCCGATTGCGGACCCTGGGGGAGGCGCCTGTTGTCCGCCGGACAGGTTCAGACTCGCCAGTGGGAACGGGTCGCTTGGAAGCCAGACGACCCACCCTGGGTCGAAGGTGGTCGAAGACGATGTCACCCCGAGCTTCGCCGCCAGCGCCCGGACGGCCTGGCCGGTTGCGAACGTTGCCAGCGACGGGTCCGAAGGCAGCGCGTCGAGGTAGCCAAGCGTTACCAACATCTGGTTCAGCGCGGCTACGTCGGGTCCGATCTCGCCATCGCTGATGGCACGGTAGAACGGCGTTGCTGAGGCGTAGGCGATGCGGTCGATGTTGTCGACCGCCGCCACGCGGTCACCCGAATGCAGCGTCGCATCTGTGGAAGCGTACACGGCGGTCACCACACCGTTCCATGCCGGTGCATAAATGGCCTTGCCCTCATCCCACGCCGGGATGATGCGGACCGCCTGCTCTCCCGTGACCTGCCGCGCCGTGCCGGTGGCGAGGACCGGGACTGGGTCGAACGTGACGCCCGGGAGAGTGTTGGTTGAACCAAGGCGCACGACCACCAGCAGGGCAAGCGGCCCCAGCAGCAGCCCGGCGAGCAAAACAATCCCAAGCCCCGGCCGGAAACGTCTCACGAGCCTGCCCACGGGCGCCGCTGCTTCCCGCTCATTGGCCGTTGAACTGAAAGATGTCGAACTGTTTCGAGACCGCCTGTGAACAGGTGTCGAATTCCGTCACGTGTGCGCGCGAGATGGCGAGGAAGTCGCTGGGCGCCGGAGAATCGGGGACGGTCAGTCCGGCCTGCTGGAGACAGGTAATGAGCGCCGCCCGAGCCTTGTTCACCTGGTCCTGCGTTGGCCTGGTCTCATTGGTCCAGGCGATATCGACGAGGTTTTCATATTGGTTGAGGCAGTTGACGTACTGGGCCTGAGTCGCACCGAGGTCAGCGGTCGTCGTTCCACCGCCCATGGTGTAAACGTACTTTTTCCCGGGTCCAAGCGTGGGGCCGGTCAGTATTTTGACGCCATGGTCTTTTGCACACTGGATCGTGGCGAACACCGCCCTTTGGTATTCGTCGAACGTTACGGTGCCATCCTGGAGGATCGCCTTTTGGAACGCTGGCGCGCCTGCGATGGCGGAGCTTGAACTTGGACGCATGGAATCACTGAACGGCGTTAGCGCCGGCGAGCTCTTACCGGCCGTGGGTGTCCCACAAGACGCGAGCATTGGCAGCAGCGCCCCGAAAAGGAGCGCTGCACCAACACTTCGCAACGTTAGTTGCCTACGGTACATTTCTCACCCGACCCGTCGAAACCATAGACGAGCTCGTGGCAGGAAGCGACTTGCGTGCTGAACGATTGGTGGTCATCTAAATTCGAGAAAGCTTGTTGCCAGTTATAGATCACCCATCCTGTGCCATCCGGTGAGTTAAATGAATATTGGAGCGCGCGGAGGCAACCTGAGTTGTTGTACAGCTCATACGTGCCTCCATCGGCATTCGCGTAGTAAGAATACCCGCCGCCGAGGCAAGAATCGACGCTTAGCGAGACGCTGTCCGCGAAGGCCGAACTGACTGTCGCAGCTGCGATGACGGCGACAGCTGCTAGTGCGACGATTATCGAGAGTTTCTTCCGCATTGGGATCCTCCAGGACGTGATATGCGGTCCGGCGCCGAGCCGCGTCCGGAATAGTGTTCCCCACACGCTGCTTCTGTCTCGACGATTGCATCGACTTTTCGATGAACATTTCGTTCACGACCGCTCCAACCAGACGTTCGGGAACGGCGCCGTCCCCACGAACCTTGGCGCTTTCGCGGCTCGGCCGCGGCTGAATGCACGTGCTAGCCACGGTAGGCGTTGTCACCTTCCACCCCGAACCCAACGCCTCCAGTGTCGTATTTCGCCGCCGCCAAGCTGCTGCATTGCTGATATTGGGATGCGACTTTCGGGTCGGCGGATTTCCACGGCCGCTCGGACACCTGGATACCGTCGGCCGCCAGGCAGGTTGCCATGAAGTGGCGCGATTCCGCGACCACCTTGTTGCTGATTGCCACCGTGATGTCCGCCCAAACCTGGTCCAGCGCACTCGTGTACGTACGGATGCAAGCCCCTTTTGCATCCTGTTCTGCCGCCAGGTCGGTGAAGTCCACGACCTTTATCTGGTACCGCGCCAGACCATTGAGCTTCGTCGATGACGGGTCCACGGTGAAACCCTTCGCTTGTATGCATGCGACCTCAGCAAGTTCGGCGGTTTCGTATTCGTTCAAGGTCAGCGAACCATCTTTGACGAGGTCTTTCTGGTATTGACTGGCGGTGGTGCGGATGGTTTGCAGTGTGGCCGGGTCAATGCGCGTGAGCGCTGGGTCATTGAGTTGGGCCAACGTCGTGGGTTGGCCAGGGGTCGCCGCTGGCTGTGCGGCAGTTCCTGCGGTTCCCGCGGAGGAACCTGCGCCGCATCCGACCAGTAGCAGGCTGCTGAGCAGAGCGATCACAAGCAGCGGGATTCGACGAGCTCTCATGTATGTCACCGTCGTCGTTAGCCGGGGGTGCCGCGTCGCATTCGAAACGCGCGGCACCCGAGGGTTCGCCGAACCACCATTACGGATTGCTTGTTGCCTTGTAACCGGCGCAGACGGTGAAGCCGTTGTTGCAGGCGTTGTTCACTCCCTCGGTCTGAACGACGTCCCCAGAGTAGGGCTGACTTGGCAGGACGCTTCCTGGGTAGCCACCCACCCAGACGCTTCCTAGATCGATCCAGCTGCCGCTGGCGAGGAGCACTTCCCCAGATGCGTACAGGTTGTAGCAGCTGTTGGACAGCGAGTTGTCGGTCTCGACCCACCCGCTGCTGCCATATATTAGCGCCGAAATACCGGTCGCGTTCTGGGCGGCGCCACAATCGAGTGGAACACTCGGGGGTGACGCGAAGGCCGAACTGACTGTCGCAGCTGCGATGACGGCGACAGCTGCTAGTGCGACGACGATCGAGAGTTTCTTCCGCATTGGGACCCTCCAAAACGTGATTCGCGGTCCGGCGCCGAGCCACGTCCGGAATAATGTTCCCCGCACGGTGCGTCTGTCTCGACGATTGCATCGACTTTTCGATGAACATTTCATTCACCCGGCATGCCGTCTGGCCGACCGTACGGGGAACGGCGGCGCGAATACGGCGCCCCGTTCAATGAAATCCCTCGCGATCGGCAGGCAGCAGTCCAGGTGGAGGTCGAACCACGAAGTCATCAGAGCGATGTCGTGCTCCAGCCCGAGGTGCCCCAGGACGATGTCCTCGATGGTGCGGAACGCATAACGGACGTTGGACTCCGAATATCCCCACGCTGCGGCTATCTCCGCAAAATTCGTCCCACGACAGCGAGCCGCAAGTAATCGTTGTTGATAGGCATCCAACCCGCGGCACGATGCGCCGCGCAGCATTTCCGTGACCTCTTTTGGTTCAAGTGGCATGTCGTCCGCCTCCGTTCGGGCTTCGTACGCCTCCGCCAAACAACTGTCAAACCGCAACGTTAAGGTGGCGCGTGAAACGAGAGACCTGGAGGGTTGGGCGTTGTGTGGCGTTGTCGCGCACGAGCACCGCGGCCAGGTGCTATCCTCCGACTGGCCCGTCAGGCCACAACCACAGGAGCAGCTTCGCATTGAAACTTGGAATTCATCTTGCGAACTTCACGTTCGGC
>DATNET010000308.1:0-4556 GCA_035606745.1 Tepidiformaceae bacterium | reverse complement strand
CGCCATTGGGCTTCACGTGCCGCACAGCCGGTTTACCGATGTCATGCAGAAGAGCCGTCCAGCGGCGAATATGCGCCGACTCGGGAGCGACCGGTATCGCCTGCACCGTGGCCACGGTGTGGCCCCAAACGTCGAAGCGATGGAAGGCGTTCTGTTCGCAGCCGACCATCGGGACGAGCTCCGGAAACACGACTTCGAGGGCGCCGGCGGCCTGAAGCGCCTCAAGGCCGCGTGCGGGGTTGGCGCCCTGGAGCAACTTGTCGAGTTCGGTTGTGATGCGTTCCTGCGAAAGCGTCGCCAACAGGGCGGCAGTCTCGCGCATGCCGGCCAGCGTGGCTGGTTCGATTTCGAAATCGAGCTGGCTGGCGAAGCGCAGGCCGCGAAGGATGCGCAACGGGTCTTCGCGAAAGCGGCGGGCGGGTTCGCCCACGGCGCGGACCAGGCGTGCGGCGATGTCGCGTTCGCCGCCGAACAGGTCGATGACGCCGCCGTCAAGCGCATCCTCAGCGAGCGCATTGATGGTGAAGTCGCGGCGCGCGAGGTCTTCCTCGATATTCGAGCCGAATCGGACGTCTGGCCATCGCGTGCCCGCATCGTACGAATCGCCACGAAAGGTTGTGATTTCGCGCCAGCGGCCTTCGACCGAGACGCCGATCGTGCCGTACTTCTTGCCCACGGTGGTGACGCTGGCGTGCAGCTTGCGAGCGAGGGCCTCGGTCGCATCGGGCAGTGCGTCCGTGGCGTAGTCGAGGTCGGATTCAGGGCGCTCACAGCCCATGACGCGGTCGCGCAGCGAACCGCCCACCAGCCATAGCTGATGGCCTCCGGAGCGAAAGGCGTCAAGGAACTCCGCTTCAGTTACGGGCATAGATCGAGTGTAAAGGTTCGCCGCCGCACCGGATCCGTGGGCGGCTGGGTTGATGACATGCCAGCCGCGTTTGACGGGCGGCGCGTCCGCACGGCAGTATTCGGCCATTGCAATTCGGCGGCGAAGCCGCCGCGCCCCGCAGTGCGCCTTGAAGGAGGACGACGATGGCTGGACAGGTGAATAAGAACGGAGTACTCGCAGGCAAGGTGGCGGTTGTGACCGGCGCCTCGCGAGGCATCGGCGAAGCGATCGCGATTCGCTATGCGATGGAGGGCGCGAAGGTGATCGTGTCGGCCCGCACGGTGGAAGACGGCGACCACATGCTTCCCGGCAGCATCAACAGCGTCGTCGCGCGCATCAGGGCGGCAGGCGGCGAAGCCACGGCCGTGCGCTGCGACCTTTCGAGCAGGGACGATCGCGAAGGTCTCATCAAGCAGACCGAGGAAACCTACGGCCCGGCCGACATCGTGGTGAACAACGCGGCCGTAACGTTCTTCATCCCGGTCGAGAACTTCACGGAGAAGCGGTTCGCGCTGATGATGGAGGTGCAGGTCTACGCCCCCTTCCACCTTGCCCAGCTCGTGCTGCCGGGCATGCGGGAACGGAAGTCGGGCTGGATCCTGAACATCTCTTCGCATGCAGCACTGCATCCGAAGCTGGATATGGCTGGCCGGGGCGGCACGGTGTATGGGATGTGCAAGGCGGCGCTGGAACGCTTCACGACCGGACTCGCCGCGGAGGTACACCCCGACGGCATCGGCGTGAACGTCATTTCACCAGGCCTTGTGGCGACGCCGGGCGTGCTCCATCACCACCTCATCAACGATGCCAACAAGGACAACGTGACGCCAGTCGAGGACATGGCGGAGGCCTGCCTCGCGCTGGTGCACGGCGACCCAATGACCAACTCCGGAAAGATCACCTATGCCGCGGACGTGCTCCGGGAGAGCAATCTGAAGGTAGCTGAACTGGTCTAGGAGCGTCCTCCGCACCGTCTTTGCCCGCGATTGGTGGTGCGGTCGTGTAGAATCGCGGCCATGCCTCTGTTCGACCTCTCGGCGTCGGTTGTCCTGTGGCGGGGCGATGAAATCCTCGTGATGAAGCGGGGCGCCGGGGGCTTCTCTGCGGGAGGCTGGTTCTTTCCCGGTGGACACGTCGAGGCGGGCGAACGCCCCGTGGAGGCGTGTGCGCGCGAACTCTTCGAGGAGACGGAAATTAGCCTCGACGCGGCTCGCTTCACGCTCGTCGACGTTATGACCTTCGCGACCGGCAGCGCTGCATCGCCGACGGCCCACACCATCATCTATACGGCCGAGTGCCTTGCCGGCACCGAGCCGGTTATCAACGACGAGCACCTCACGGCGCGGTGGATGGCGCCGGCGGCGTACATCGCGCGCTTCCTCGATGGCGCGATGCTGCGTTCACGCGGAGTGCCCGAGAGCGCAGTCGTACTCGCCGAAGAGGTCGCCCGGGTGACGCTGGCAGCAGCGGCGTTGCGGCAGGCACAGATGGTGGCGCGTCCGCTCAGCTGAGTGCCGGGCTCATTGCCCGAAGTGCCGTCCCGCGATCAGTGCGCGAAGCGCTCCACTTCCCGCGGCAGGTTGAGCGGCTCGACGACGGCCCGGCGGTCGTACTGGCCCCACTGGTCCTTTGGGACGAGCCACATGACTTCGAACTCGTTGCCGTCTGGGTCGGCGCCGTAGAGCGATTTGGTCGCACCGTGGTCACTCTGGCCGCTGAGGGCATCGAGGCCGGTGAGGACCTCCCGCGCTGCTGCGAGGTCCTCGATCGAGGGCACCTGCCAGGCGAGGTGGTAGAGCCCGGTCGCCCCGCGCGGCGGGTGGGGCGCGTTCGGGCCCACGGCCATCAGTCCGAGGTCGTGGTGATTTTCGGAGCCTGCAGCGCGCAAGAACGCCATCATCCCGCCTTCGCGGGCAATCTCTTCAAAGCCGAAGGCGGCTTTATAAAATTCGACCGAACGATCGAGGTCGCGGACGTAGAGGACCGCATGGTTGAGCCTTGCAACAGGGATGGGCATGGGGAGTCACCTCGTAGCCGCTATGCGGCCTGATCCAACCTTACACGAAGTAAGTAGGTTGGTGTACACTAAAGTCATGAACGGTCCGCTAACCACTGCACCGGGCGAGTCCACGGCCGATGAGCCGGGCGCAACGCATGATCCCGAAGCGTTGCACGAGGTGACTGCGTTCTGTCCGCGTTTCCACCATGCGGTTGAGCTTGTGGGGCGCCGCTGGACGGGTGCTATCCTGCGCGCGATGTTCGCCGGGCGGGTGCGGTTCACGGAACTCGCCGCCTGCATCCCCGGGCTGAGTGACCGGCTACTCTCTGAACGGCTCAAGGAGCTCGAAGGCGAAGGCGTCGTGGAACGGCTGGTCTTTCCGGAAACCCCGGTCCGCATCGAATATCACCTGACGGAAAAAGGCCGTGCGTTGGAGCCGTCCGTGACTGAGCTTTCCACGTGGGCGGAGACGTGGACGTAGGGAGTTCTGAGTTCTGAGTGGCTGATGGCCGGCGGTCACCGCCAGGGATGAAAAGGCGGGCTCTGGAGTGGTGGCCACCTGTCAGTACGGCGACCGCGAGGCGCAGCCGGAGGGAGCCGGCGCTTGAGGAGCGGCGCAGCCAAAGCAGCGGTCGCGCACACCCGTTTCTGGCGGCATCCAGTCGTCGAAGGTGACGACGGCTGGGCGGTCCGCTTACTGACGTGCGCGGTTCTGAGTTGGCATCGACTCGGGGCGGGGTGGCGCTTGGCGCGCTCGGCGGTTTACGGCTAACCTCGGGCGATGACGAGGCTGCGGCCGAAGCCCAACTCCACCCCGGATGACCTCGCGTTCGGCATCAATCCCTGCGCCATGGCGTTCGAAGCGGACGTGGTCAAATCACTCATCTACTTTGCCGGCACCAAGAACGACCGAGTGATGGCGCTCGTGGATCGCGCGCACGCCAAGGGTCTTCCAGTACAGGCGGTCGACGCTTACCGGCTGGATGAACTAACGGGCGAGGGCGTGCACCAGGGCGTGCTCGTACGGCTTCGCCACCAGGAACCCGTAGACCTCGCGACCGTAGCGAGGTCGGCTGGCCATTCCTCGCTCATCATCCTGCTGGACCGCATCACCGACCCCCAGAACATGGGCGCGATCCTGCGGACGGCAGTCGCGGTCGGCGTGGATTGCGTCGTCCTACCGCCCAGGCGGGGAGCACTGCTGACGCCGGGTGTTCACCGCGCGAGTTCGGGGTTGAGCTTCATCGCACCGGTGGCGGCGCCGCAGAACCTCGCGCAGGCAATTCGCACGGTGCGCGAACACGACTACTGGGTCGTGGCGGCGGATGCGGGTGAAGGTTCGCAGGCGGCCACGGCGTTCGATTGGCCAAGGCGGACGGCCCTAATCCTCGGGAGCGAAGGCGAAGGCGTGGGCCAGCTCCTGCGCAAGGAGAGCGATTTCATCGTGGCGCTGCCCATGGACACCCGAGTGGAATCGCTGAATGTTGGCGTCGCCTGCGGCGCCCTGAGCTATCTCTGGAGGCGGCAGTGGCCGCTCGAACCGTGAGCGGTAGGACAGCGCTGCTCGCATTTGTTGCTGCGGCCCTGATG
This sequence comes from Tepidiformaceae bacterium, assembly GCA_035606745.1. GTDB lineage: Bacteria > Chloroflexota > Dehalococcoidia > Tepidiformales > Tepidiformaceae > DATNET01. The sequence continues at coordinate 78 of DATNET010000308.1, read as the reverse complement.
GCCGCGACGGTCCTTAGCAGTTGCGGGGGCAGCACTGCGGCTACTCCGTCGGCCGCGGCCCTTCGCACCTCGCCGGCG
>DATNET010000306.1:0-2429 GCA_035606745.1 Tepidiformaceae bacterium | reverse complement strand
TCAGGACGTCTCCCACCTGCTAAACGTGCTCCAACGCCTCGCGGACGCCGGAAACACGGTCCTCGTCATCGAACACCACCTCGATGTGATTAAGTCGGCGGACTGGCTCATCGACCTCGGTCCACTCGGCGGCGACCGCGGCGGCGAGCTTATCGCGACCGGCACCCCCGAGGAGGTGGCGCAGGACCCAGCGAGCTACACGGGCCAATACCTGCGGCCAATTCTGGAAGCGGCCGGGACGATCCCGCGCGCCGAGCCCGCTCCTGTGCTCAAACCCATGGCCGCACGCCGAAATGGCAAAGCCGCACGGTCTCCGGAACTCACGCTGCCCGATGCCGCCGCCGATCGCGCCGCTGCCTCCATTGGCGCCCGTATCGGCCGCGAATCGACACCGCAGGGCCCGCGCCCGCAAACGAAAGCGGCGGCGAAACGCGAACGCCAGGCCGCCCACCCGAGAAAAGAGACCGCAAGCGAACGCGGCCTGCGCGAGAAGCGCGAAGCCCAACCCCGAGAGTGAGTTCTCGTGGACGTCGCGGCGGGCCGGATCCGTAGACGCCCGATGCCACCCTACGCATCCACAGCGTTGTTGCGAATGACCTCCGAGTAGAACGCCGCGCTCTTCTTGGGGATGCGCTGCTGTGTTTCGAAATCGGTGTAGACCATGCCGAAGCGCTTCGTGTAGCCGAACGACCACTCGAAGTTGTCCATCAACGACCACTGGTAGTAGCCGCGCACGTCGCAGCCATCCTCGATGGCGCCGTGCAACCCCGCCAGAAAGCCACGCAGCAGTTCGACGCGAGTGTGATCGTCGATGACGCCGTCCACGGGCTCGGTGTTGTCGCAGACGCCGTTTTCGGTGATGTAAATCTTCGGGTGGCCGTACTCGTTCGAAACCCAACGCACGAAATCGCCGAGCGCGTGCGGCGCGGCCTCGTAGCCCATGGGCAGAAGCGGCAGCGTCGGCCTCGCCTGGCGGAAGCCGATGCTGTGCTCGCTATCGGCCTGGATGACGGCCCGCGAATACAGGTTCGTGCCAAGAAAGTCGGTCGGGCTCGCGATGATCTCCATGTCCCCCGCTTCGATCGGGAACGGTGCGCCCTTCTCGGCGTAGAACTTCAGCACGGAGGCGGGGTAGCCCTTTCCGAAGACCGGCCCGTGGAACAGCCGGGCATCGTGGTCCCGCGCCAGTTCGGTCGCCGCCAGCGTCTCCGGGGCGCTGTCGAACGGCTCGTAGCTGGTGTTCGAGTTCGTGATGCCAATTTCGCCCTTAGCGCCGTTGGCCGCCCCGCTCGCCCGGAACGCCTGCACCGCCATCCCATGCGCGAGCAGCGCATGGTGCACAGCCCGGGCCGTCGTCGCGTAGCTGCGAATGCCCGGCGCCATCCCGCCCGTACGATGCCCAAACATCGTGAAGATGTGCGGTTCGTTGAGCGTGATCCAGCGCGACACGCGGTCGCCGAAGCGGTCGTACAGCAGGGCCGCGTATTCTGCGAATTGTTCGGCGATGTCGCGATTGGCCCAGCCGCCACGGTCCTGCAGCGCCTGGGGCAGGTCCCAGTGGTAGAGCGTCAGCGCCGGCTGGATGTTCTTTTCGAGCAACGCATCGACGAGCCTGCTGTAGAAATCGATGCCCTTTTCGTTTACGGCCCCCGTGCCGAACGGCAGCACGCGCGACCACGACACCGAAAAGCGGTACGTCTGCAGCCCCAGCGAGGCCATGAGGTCGACATCGTCCTGGTAGCGGTGGTAGTGGTCGCAGGCGACATCGCCGGTCGCGCCGTGCTGAATGGTCCCCGGCTGGTGGGCATAGGTGTCCCAGATGGAGACGCCGCGGTCGTCTTCGTTGTAGGCGCCTTCAATCTGGTAGGCGGCAGTGGCGGCGCCCCACTGGAAGCCGTTGGGAAAGCTAAGAATTGACATGCCGCGATTGTGGCGGCTGGGGGCGGCGGATGCAAAGCTGCGCTGGCGGCCGGCCGCGATGCAACACCAGCCCAGCGGTTACCGCTCGCCGGGGTTCTCCAGGCTCAGCTCCCTCGCGCCTTCGTCGAACGCGAACAGTTCGGCGTAACGGCCCCATTCGATGACGATGTCGATCACACGTTGCGCCTCCTCGTTGCCGAGGGTGCCGGCGAGTTCCTGGAGGACATCCTCCTCCGGTACACGCCCATCCGTCCGCACGTCGAGCAGGCTGCGGATGTGCCCCGCGAGCGGCACGCGCCGGGCGAGGTGCTCGCCGAAGATCTCCTTGCGCCGCAGAATGTCGGCGTCGACGTAGCTCTTGCCCGAACCGGTCAGTTCGATGTCGCCGTTGAAGACCGTGGCGAAGCCGAGCAGTTCGAGTGCTTCGAGCAGCGGGAAGAGGTCGTCGGCGCTCAGGCCCATCTCGTCGGCCAGCTCCGGCAGGTCGGCGCGGCCGTTGTACGGGCCTT